>RKRO01000256.1 GCA_007571355.1 Candidatus Poribacteria bacterium
GTATCAAATTGGATCACATAGTCAGTTATAATTCCATTGCGGTGCATACAACTGATTGCCTCCCATTCAAGGGTGATACTGGTGGAGTTATGTCTTGTAGACCGTATATTATCTGGTGCAGCGGTAGGTGCTACAGTGAGGTTAATGACATATTTATGAGACTTTTAATAATATTCCAATTAGTTCTCACCAGCTGTATGTGTGTTGGCAGTTTGGGGTGGACTTGTATTGTTACCACCAGAATTGACTACCCTGACAATGACCACTACTTCACTATTTTCTTCAAGGTAGTGCCAAATAGTACCTGCTATATTTCCAATATTATCTAACATTTTACCTCCACAAGTAGATAAAAAACAGAGAATTTATGAACAGATTTTAGTCAATATCCTACGCCAAAATCTTTTATAAAGCACGGGAAATGTCTCATAAACTTCCAATATATATTATAGTTACTTTTTGTTAGGTTGTCAAGGGCAGCAGGTGGATGTAAATATTTTGCATAATCCTACACGCCGTCCAGCGTTTTAGAAAAGGAAGCGATACATCGGTTGGTCGAGCGCAATAGATAAAAGGCTCCAGAACGCGCCAATCACAAATTCACCGAGGACAATGCCTAGGAAAAATGGGACAGCTTTCCGATGCAAGCGGATCCCCCCGTATTTCAAGACGATCCACTTTAGCAACCATCCGACGAAAATGGACCCTATCATCGGGTTAATTGCCCAACTGCCTGAGATGGCATAGCCGACAGGGTGTAGGTTCCACCACAAGAACCGCATCCGCATTGCAGCGAGCAGCAGCGTTAACCCGAACCCGAATGTTGCGAAACTGATAGCCGGTACATCTGGCGGTGCGGTGTAGGTCAACCATGTCTCTAAACGGTTGAAAGATTCTCGCCCGAATCCCGGTCCCCCACCTTCTGCGTAGTACATGGAGAGATACGCCCAGAATGAACCGAGCGCGCCTAAGGCGGAAGCCAACATCATAATGAACGCAAACCGTCGGATCGGGATATTGGCACCATCTGCAAGTTTGAAGCCTTCAAGTTGGTGAGGCATCGCGTGTGAACGGTGTGCCCGGTTTAAACAATAGAGATAAGCGAAACCTGTCAAGTTTGTTGCACCTAATCTGCGGATCCCCAACAGTCGCGGCAGCATCTCATCAGGTCCGATGAAGTGCAGGTCATGCACTGGAGAACCGAGTTCCGCACGTAGCCGCGTAATTGCGATTGCAATCGCGAACCAGATGGAAAAATAGACGATGATGATCCAAAAACTCATTCCCATCTTGAGACAGAACCCGATGATAAACGCTGCACCACCGAGCAGCCCGATAACGATCAGTCGATATGAAACCGGTTCGCCCGTTTTCGGCGTTACGAGTTGACGTGCGATGCCTTTTAGGTAGCGTCTGCTCATCCAGATGGCGACGACGCAAAGCCCAAGATATGCCCCGTGCGACTGCTCTGCTTCATAAGGGAAACGTGGGAGCCCGCGCCATCCGGCGATGACACCTAATAGGCGTTCCGCTCGCCATATCAACCAGAACGCCCAACAGGAGAAGGAGAGGTCTAACGGTATAAAGAACGAAAGCCCAACACCGAAGGGAAAGACACCGATCGGACTCCAACCGATCCCGCTCCATGGACGCTCTGTAAAGATGCGTCGCAGGTCATACAGCTTCCCGCCGAGGCTTGGAACGGCAGGGAACAAGAAGTTTAACCCGTTGATGATGTCAATAGTGACACCGATTGAAAGTCCGAGCCACATCCAGGGGGATCGGAAAAAACGCCGGCTTCGGGTCGTCATCTCAAACGGTAACTGGATGATCGGGTAACTCAGGCGTTCCGATTCGACCCACTGTTTCCGAAAGATTAGGCTGAGGCAGAGCATCACAAGATGGACAGCCACAATAAAGAGTGTCCACCAGAAGATTGCGGGTAACCAAGCCATTAGATAACGCGATTCATAGATACTCGTAAACCCCTTGTAATATCCATCAAGGACCTGTTTATCGCTAATAGTCAACCACTGTGGAATGTGTAAGTGGAACAGGTTCGTCCAATCATTTTCTGGTGTTGCAAACCAGTGTGCATGTCCGATGAGCGGCATGAGGACGAGGAATCTATCCACACCGGCGAGTCCAGCACCGACGGAGATACACGTGTAGATAACGAGCAATTCGGCACGGTTGAGCATCAATGCGTTATGCAACCTGCGTAAAAGCAGCCCGATACCTAATAGGATTAAAATCGTAATAACGGCGTTGTAGAAAAGCGAAACCTGCGTCGGACTCCCGCCGCCCCGCATAATCGAGACGGACACCCACCAACAATTAGCAGGCACTAACACGCAGATAAGGAAAATAGTGAATGGTCGAATTCTAAGCGTTTGGGTAGGAACGATGTTCACCTTCTTTCAAGAAATAACGCTAATATTCTACATCATTTTTCGCATCGTGGCAACAAATTTTACTGACAACTAACAATCATTCCGATTGTTTATTCAAGAGAGATGTGGTATAATCAAGGATGATTGGAAAAATGAAGGCACAACAGAAACAGGAATCCATCGGTCTGACAAGGATCTCAAAACAAATGCGCCTGCGCAAACGAAAAGAAATCATTCTTATCACTTTAATCGTTCTCTTTGGAGTTATCATTGTGCTATCTATTATCTATCAACGGACTGCCTTGTGGGAACCCAAGCAGCACCTTATCACCTTGCTACCAAAATCCCCTATCTGCTATCTGACTCTCAAAGAGTTAAAAGGCTTGGTGGAAACCTTCAATCGGAGTGAATTCGGAAAACAGTCCGCTAAAATGCCGATCCTTGCTGAAATAGAGCAACAACAGTGGTGGAAACAACTCGTCTATCAGAAGCAACTTTGGGAATACGAGATGGGAGGCAAGCTTGACCTTCAAACAATCACTGGCTATTTCGGGGAGGAAGCCATTCTGGCTATTTATCAGCGTGAGGGCGAGTATACATTTCTCCTCATCACAAAAGTCGGTGGACCCGAAAAACTCAGCATTGAGGCGATTACTGCCACGGACGCAATCAACCCAAAATACGAGCGCGTTCAGACAGAGTATCGCCAGTTCACTATAAATACCATTATAGGCTATCCCCGTAATTTTAGTT
>RKRO01000086.1 GCA_007571355.1 Candidatus Poribacteria bacterium
TTATCAGGAATTGCGGACATCGCTGTGCTGGTTTTGCAATAAAGTTGATTTAGATTTTCGGCTGGGATTGGGTTTTCTGTCCACGTATCAGGTTCAGGAAGTTCCTGATTGGCGTAGAGCCTGCTCCCATAAAATTCACTGGCATCGTGATTGATTCTGCCAGAGGTGCCGAACGCGCTGGTTTGCGTTCCGCCTTTTCGAGATTCTGAATTGTGTTTATTCGTATACTCCATCCTGCTACCAACCTGCATTATCTCTGTCCTACTTAGCTACTTCCGCCAATCACAATAAGGAATGCGCTATCTTCACTGGCGTGGACACTATGAAGGATGTCAGCTGTGAAGGTAACACTATCACCTTGTTCGAGCGTTATTTTGTTGTCACTTGTTGAAAATATAATGTTTCCACTGAGCACAATGACGGTAGCGGCTGCGGGTGCTGAGTGCTCCACAAGCGTTGCTTCCGATTTCATAGCGACAACGACGATAGTCAATTCATCCCCGCGTGCTAATGTCAGTGAGGCTCTACCTGACGTTGCGGACACTGCTTCTTCCATGAGTTTTTCAGCCATTGACATGAGTGGAAATGCTTTCGTTAATGATGTATTCAGATCTACTGGTCTGTAGGGTCTTTCAAACGATGTGTTCATTGTGAATCTCTCCAATTTAGAACCGATCTTATAAAATGTGGCGCAATATGGAAACACAAACTAACAGTTTGTGCTACAATTAAGAGATATGTTAATCAGAAAAGGTATAGCGTTAGTAACCGCTAATACCGGTCTGGACACCAATAAATGACATCCCGTTTGGGAAACAAAACCGTTAAAAACGCCGAGATTTCAGCGGATACCGTAGCCTCCGAACTTATCTGCTCCCAACCGATTTCACCGAACAGCAGCTGCCAGAAATCCGCTTCGCTTAAATCTACGCCGAAATCAACTGCATCCGCAGCTTCAGGGAGGATCTGCAGAGTACTATCCCCGTTGTACCGCAGCACCGCTTGTTGACTGTTGAGCGCAGGCAATCTGACAGCGAGCGAAGGAAACATCTCTCCCGCATCCGCGATTTGTGACTCCCACCCAACGACAAGGCGACGCAAAAGCACCGATAGATCCACAGCATAGAGCATCATCTTCGCCCGTTCTGTTTGGGTTACCAAACCGTCACACGCCGCGATGAGACGTTCCGAAAACGGGTGTTGAGGCGAAAATTTGGCATCTATCCGCTCTGCCCTGCGTGCTCCGCACACCTTCAAAAGATGACCTACGAGTATGTCCAAGACCTCTGGTTTGTTCGGGTCGCATCCAACTTCACGCACCTCAACACGCTTTTCGTCCATCTCGTAGTTGAGATATCCGCCAATATCTCCATCTCGACGTGCCACAACCGTCGGAAGGATCCCGCGGATACGGCAGGGTGCCATATTCCAATAAGCACGTGGCCGCGCAAGAGTGCCGCTCTGTTCGGCGTTGGCGGTGTCGTACAGCCGCGCCACGGTATCCAAATCCGTCTCCGCGTTAAAATCGTCCACCTGCCATGCAGACGAACCTATAGAAGATACCGTTGAATCGCAGGCGACACTGAATCCGTGTATCGGAAAAGATGTCCATCCGAGTTGTTTGTAAAACACCTCCGGAATAATCGTAAAAAGCACGCCGAGGTCACACCCGATCGTCTGTAGATAGCTGATAGTGTCGCGCAGAAGCGCAGATGCGTAACCAGCACCCCGATAGTGCGGATGTGTGCAGACACCACCGATACCGCCTACTGTTACGAGCGATGCACCCATCCGTATCCGGCGTTCCCAAACGCGCAAAGTCGAGACAACTTTATCATTCACTACGACAACACGGGTTTGTGACGGACGATAACTGCTATCACCTTTTATGTACTGCCAATAGCGTTCATGACCATCGGGGTTAAACGCTATACAGCTCAATTCAACGGTCTGTTCTAATTCTGATTCACGTGCACCTCTAATTTCCATATTTTTAACTGTTGGGCCTCCGCTCCGATTTTTTCGTTTTGACCAACAACTCGTGCCTTATTCCAGACTTCACCGCCAAAAAATAAAAATCTACTGCATCGAAAAGATAACACCTAACGCCTCATTGGGCGTTTGAATCAATTTCTCACATGCCTCGGAGGCTTGGTCAATCGGCACAATATCTGTAATCAATGGGTTCACTTGAATTTTGCCTTCGGACATCAGGCGTAGCGATAACGCCAGGTTGCGCTGTGTCGGCCACGGAACAAATACAGGTGGATAATCCGCCCCATGTTCATAGTCCTCATCGTGGTAACCAGGTCCAGTGCGCGCCGCGCTGATAACATCCACATTGCCAAGTCCCGCTGCAAAGCCGTGCGTAATGCTTGCCCCTCCGACGATGACAATCCGTCCCATCTTATGCGTATCAGGTGCTGTCTTCAGCATAGCCCGGATCTGCTGAAACGCGCTGGTTGCATCACCACCGAAAGCAATGATCCCACAATCCATACCGTAGCCGCCCGTGAACGCCTGCGAAATAGGGACCGGATCCGTCTCCGAAATGTTCACTGCGCGGTGTATGCCGGCGTTCTCTGCGATCCTGATCCGCAATGGCAACTGGTCTAAACCCATAACATAAGCCCCCGCAGCTTTCGCTATTTGACATGCAAATTGACCAACGATACCCAACCCCGCGACAACAACGTTCTCACCGATACGGATACGTCCGCGTTGCACGGCGTGCAATGCCGTTGCCGCAAGATGAATAGAAGCAGCTTCTTCGTCTTTGACGTTATCCGGAACTTTCGCGCATAAGTTGTGCGGCACACAAGCAGCCGTAGTGTGGAGCGCGTAACCACCGCCCATACCAGCCACTCTGTCGCCGATCACAAATTCGTCGCAATCGCCCTCCATACCGACGACAACACCGGCATTCGTATATCCAAAGGGACGCTGCCGCGCTTCGGAGCCTGGCCGCTCGCGCCGTCGCTTGACACCCCCAAGTTCCGTGCCCGGACTGACCATTGAGGCGCGAACTTCAACCAAAAGTTGTCCGGGCTCCGGTGCAGGCGTTTCCTGTTCCTCTGTCCAGATACGTCCCGCTTCATTCATCATCACAACTTTTCTCGTTTTATTCATAAATAGT
>RKRO01000261.1 GCA_007571355.1 Candidatus Poribacteria bacterium
GAGGGGGGGGTATCCTTGTCCAAGTGTGCCTTTAATTTCGGGTGTTCCGATAATCTTCACACGTTTTATGCCACAAAGGACAGACTGACACAACCTAACAAACCACAAAGCATCATAGAGGAAAACAGACGATATGAACAACCTCCCTAAGAAATTAATTGAAGTCGATCTACCGTTGGATGATATTAACCGAGAGTCCGCACGTGAAAAGCCAATATGGTACGGGCATCCCTCCTCTATGCATCGCTATTGGGCGCGCCGTCCACTCGCAGCATGTCGCGCTGTGATCTTCGCCAGTCTGGTGGACGATCCTTCCACGTATCTCGACGAACCTGAAGCACAAAGGGAACGTGAGCGGCTCCACGACATCATCCGACGATTGGTTGTCTGGCAAAATAGCAACGCCGAAAACCTTTTGGCAGAGGCTCGCTATGAGATCGCCAAGTCCGTGGCGCGGTCACACGGTGACACCGCGCCGAAAGCCCCAGACGCGGTGTTACGTTACCTTGCAGAAAAGGCACCCGCTGTCTACGATCCCTTCTGTGGCGGCGGCTCTATTCCGCTGGAGGCACAACGGCTCGGTCTGCGCGCCCGCGCATCTGACCTCAATCCAATCGCAGTACTGATTAACAAGGCGATGATAGAGCTCCCACATCCATTTCGCAATCAGTCTCCGATAAACCCTGATGCCGATCCGATGGGTATGTTCATAGGCACCGGTAGTCGGAAAGAGCAGGTGCCATGGCGCGGTACTGCCGGGTTAGCGAATGATATCCGCCACTATGGGAAGTGGATGCGCGAAGAGGCATATCAACGGATTGGGCATCTCTACCCGAAAGTGAAATTGCAGGATGGCACTGAAGCCACTGTGATTGCATGGTTGTGGGCACGCACCGTACCCTGTCCTAACCGAGTTTGTCACGTACCTATGCCCTTAATCAACACATTTGAACTATCTACGAAAAAGGGAAATAAGCATTGGACTCGTCCTATTGTAAGTCAAGTATCAAAGACACTATCTTTTATTGTCCAAAACCATGATACAGATGTTCCCAAAAAAGGGACCGTGGGACGCAATGGGGCGGTCTGTATAGGCTGCGGTACCCCAGTTGAATTGGAATACATCCGTGAACACGGAAGAAATGGAAGGATAGAAGTAGAGATGACAGCAATAGTTGCTGAGGGTGAAAGAGGACGCCTATTTCTGTCGCCCACGGATGCACACATTCAAATTGCCCATTCTGCCACCCCAAATTGGTTGCCAAGAGGTAGTATGCCAGAACAGTCATTAGGAATTGGTGTCCAAAATTATGGACTCACACAATGGTATCATCTTTTTACGGTGAGGCAACTGACTGCTTTGACTACTTTCAGTGATCTATTGTCAGAAGTTCAAAAGAGAATTCTGGAAGATGGAGCTTCAACAGAATATACTAATGTGCTGTGCTCTTTTCTTTCCTTTGCAATAGGGCGAACGGCCGAGAGCGGTTCCAATTTAACAACATGGATGAAGGGAGGCGAAAAAGTTCCATCGCTTTTTGGACGTCAGGCAATTGGAATAGTGTGGGACTTTGCTGAGGCTAACCCTTTTTCGTCTTCGACGCAAAATTGGATAGGTCAGATAGAACGAGTAGCAACAGTAGTTGAACGTCTGCCGACTACTCCAAATGCTGCCCAGGTGTATCAAGCGGATGCTGCCGCCACTCCTCATGCTGCTGATAGCCCTATTATTGTCACCGATCCGCCCTATTATGATAATATTGCTTATGCAGACATTTCTGATTTTTTCTATGTGTGGTTACGAAAACCGCTACGCGGTATCTATCCAGATTTGTTTGCCGGTATGTCAACCCCTAAAGCCGAAGAGATGATTGCCAATCGCCATCGATTTGAGAACTCGCGAGATCGGTTCGAGAAACTTTTGAATCAAACGCTCCAAAGGATCCGGGAACGTTGTTCTGACGAATATCCAACCTCTATTTTCTATGCCTATAAACAGCAAGAGGAGGGAAAAGGTGACCGAGCCTCCACCGGATGGGAAACGATGCTGAATGCTGTCACCTCCTCAGGATTTCAGATAGTTGGAACCTGGCCCATGCGGACTGAGTTGACCTCGGGTCTCAAGCCAAGGAGAAACATGCTAGCCTCCTCCATCGTTCTCGTTTGTCGCCCGCGCCCTGATTCTGCTCCAAACATCAGTGTCGGCGGATTCCTCTCAGCCCTTAGATCTGAAATGCCCATCGCCTTGGACAGACTCACCCGCGAAGCACATATCGCCCCTGTTGATCTGGCACAAGCCGCCATTGGCCCAGGCATGGAGATTTATTCCCGATACAAAAGCATCAAAACCCGACGCGATGGTGAACTCGTAGATATGTCCGTGCGCGAAGCACTCGTGGCGATTAACAACGAAATAGACCGCTACCACGAAGAACAAGAGGGCGAATTTGATTCCGATACCCGGTTCTGCCTGACGTGGTTTCGGCAGTACGGTTTCACAGCAGGCGATTACGGCGAGGCGGATGTGCTTGCAAAGGCACAGGACGTTACAATCGCTGCGATGCAAGGGCGCATCCTCACTGCAGAGCGAGGGAAAGTTCACTTATTGCCGCTGAACGCTTACGATGGGAGCCATCCGAACGCGGGGCTGTCTCTGCTGCAGCTCACCACGTGGGAGGCGTGCCATCTGATGGTGTATCATCTCAACCCCAACAATGCGGAGGGTAGGGATGTAGAGGGTGCGGCGGAGATTGGGCGTGCCCTGCGGGACAATCCGACATCCGGTGGAGTCGAGTCTATAGAACAGCTTGCGCGGATCCTCTATAGCCACTACGATCAACAGGGCAATTCTGCAAATGCCGTGCTTTTCAACAACTTGGTCACCGCTTGGGATGCGATTGAAGAGCGGATGCGTGAAGCAGCGCAGTCGGAGCTCAGTTTGGATATGGAATAGGGCAGCCCAACCGCCCAGCAGGGGGAAAGGCACAGAAAACCAACAGCATCAACGACAACGGATTATCTGAGAATATAGTAAAACGCCAATTTGATGAATCATTTCGGATGTGTTACGGTTCTATTTTCGCAGCACAGAAACGTGAGTTGTAGCACAAACTGTTAGTTTGTGGGGTATACAGC
>RKRO01000095.1 GCA_007571355.1 Candidatus Poribacteria bacterium
GTATCTTCTTGACAGGATACGATGAATGCCATTAATAAGAAAGGAAATAATTGCTTCATAGCACAAAAGTAAATTTCTGATGTTTTATAAAAAAGAATTCAAAAGCGAGGAAACTGAAGATTACCGGAACGCCTAAGACAACGATCCCGATTAAAAAGGTGGCACCTAAAATGGGAACCGTCCTACGGAGTGTCTGTTGCCAAACTGCTTTGAAAGTCGTATCTCTGCCGTTACGACGTTGCGCTATCGCAAAGACGAGAGGACACATCGCCAACCACATCAAACCGGTGGGGATAAATGAAACGCCAAAATGCGTTCCCCATGCGACACCAATAGATTGTACGGATTCAGGAGACGATGTGTAAGCAGAAAGCCCTCTTTCTGTGCTTATCGTCCACTGCCCTTCGGGCGACATTAATGTAGAAAATAGAAATACCCCCATATAGAGCAAGAGATTGACAATAATTAGCGGTAACATCACTTGCCAAAACAGCCCGAAATTGTTTCGATAATCTCTGAATATTCGTGCCACAAGACCTGGATGCTGTTCAGGCATCTCGACAGCATCCGCCGTGTTTTCCAATACGTTTTGCATGCTTCCACCTCTACTTACGCGAACGCTTGATCCGTCCCCACGTTGTTGTTGCCTTGTTTAACGGTTCAACGGCGAGTCCCTGTGTAGCAAGTTGCAGGATCTCGTCTTCAGAGAGTGCGCGATCGAAGATCATCACCTCGTCAATAATCCCCTTGAAATAGCGGTTACCACCACAACAGTCGACCCAACCGATATTTAGCACGCCGATCTCTTGTTCCACATGCGGAATATCGTTGATACCCTTTTCCAAGCCGCCAGCATCGCTATAGATATAAAGTGTAGCATGCGCTGGCTCAATTGTCATTGCGGCGAGTGCCCATTCTTCCATCGGGATCTCTGGTCCGCCATCCCATCGCCAGGTTTCAGCGGAATTGTTATTCCAGACGTAATGAAGGAAATCGTTGTCTCCGAAAATGAGCTCCGTCGCGGTTGGTGTTCGAGAACCGACGATGCCTGCCCAGTCGGAGGCTTTCCATCCGTTAATCCAGGCGGCATAGGTCGTTGTTTCAGTGATAAACTTGTAGTCTGGAATGTGGATTTTTTGTGAGCCACCATCTAATTCAATGCCTTTGCCGACGCGAGCGTTTACCCATTCGGGGCCCCCGATGACTTCGCCGTCGTTGTTACCAACGCTGTCGGTTGCATCGCCGTCGAGTGGCCAATAGTTAATCAGTCCGTTGCTGAGGTCAGCGGCATAAGAAACGCTAAATAACATAAAGAGACAAAGCGATAAGGCTATACAGCAAAACCTCCCGCTAATACAACATTCGAATGGGATTCTGTTTCCAAATATATCCGTAAACATGGTACCCCCTCAGCTATATTCTTTTCTTAAAACAAGTAAAGGGAAACCAAAACGTAGAAAGTTGATTTCCCTACTTTATTATATTCAGTTTTGGTTTATAAGCTGCGCTATGTGTCCGATGATTAATCTCGGATTAGTTGTCCATACCCGGATGCGAGTTCGCGTCTTGGTCGGATGTGCCAGCTTCCTGTTCTTCGTAGAACATGTATCCGTCTTGGTCTTGGTCAAGTTCATACTGACGCACAATCTGCTCGGCTTCACGAAGGTACGGTGTATCCCCTTTTGTGATGCTCATATACGCTTTGAATGCTTCATAAGCGGCACCGAATTCACGGATGGAGCGATAGCAGACCGCCTGCTGGTAAACAGCTTCGTTTCGCCATATAGACTCTGGGGCGTTCTCAAACAGGGCATCGTACGCCTCAATTGCGCGTTCGTACTCACCATTCTGCTGATAGAGAGATGCGGTTCGGAACAACGCATCAGCGGCGGCGAATTTCTTATGCGATAGATCTCTCGCCAACGTCTTGTAGGCATTAATGGCTCGCGGATAGTTGCGCAGTTTCTCCCAGTTACCCGCAATCTGTTGAAAATTTTGAACGACCTGGTCGCTATATCCCATCACCCACATATCAGCAGGGGTAATCTTTCGCCCAGTCTTCTGGTATTCAACGGCTTTCTTATTACGAAATTTCTCGAGTTCATCCTTGAGTTGTTGGATTTCCGTCAGGATATCCGCTGTCACCTTTAGGAGTGTCCCGGCTTGTGAGGCTTCGTAGGAATCAGAAAATTTTTCAGTGACAGCCACAAACGGGTCCCAGCCACCCTGGTAATCATAAAGCGTGTAAAAGTAGATGTTGCCGACCTGGAACTGTGCTTGTGGTGCTTTCGGATGCTCCGAAAATTCCTCAACCAATCGCTCATAGTTACGGATCGCTTCGGTGTAATTCTCTAAATTTTCGTAAGCACGGGCGACTTCATAGAGTGCCTCTGCAGCGATATTAAAGGTCTCCTCCGTCGGTTCATTATCGTAAATAGCCTTATAGTTCTGGTATTCAGCGCGCTTGGTTTTAATAATTTCACGGTTTCTACGAATATTCGCGGTCCCCGTCTTCGCTTCGTTCGCGTAATAGCCCGTAGGATCTAAGGCGACAATTGCTTGGTAATGCTCAACTGCTTTATCCCAATCGTAGCGTCGCTTATAGATTCTGGCGATCTGGTAATGGGAACGCTGTGCGTATTTCCCTTGCGTATCGCGTTCAATCACCTCTAAATAGAGTGCCATCGCTTTATCGTAAAGTTCCTGCTGCTGTTGGCGCTTCTTTTCCATCTTTTCTGGATCCTCGTCGCGGACTTCAACTGTCTCTGCGTCGTCAAATGCGTTGTCAGCGTTCTGAAGTTTGGCACCGAGCGGTATGATGCTGACACCGCCCCCTGCGCATCCGAGAATCGTGGATGTCAGAAAAGCAACAGCAAGGAGAAGGAAAAAGGTTCGATCTATTTGCAGACCAAATCTGTATCTGAAACGGTTCATCGTGAGTCCTCCTTAGAAAAATAGAAATATGCCGGTGGATCTTCAACCAGAGGAGCCTAATTAGCCGGCATTCCGTTCATCGTTTTAGACATTATACTAAATCCGAAAAAAATGTCAATATTTTTTAATTTTTACAGAAACCTTCAGTTTTCAAGCGAGCAGCTATCAGTTACTTGGGGTCAGGAGAAATAG
>RKRO01000043.1 GCA_007571355.1 Candidatus Poribacteria bacterium
TTCAAAACCGTAGCCTGAAACGAAGTGGAGGGCGGATATACGGAGAGGGGCGTTTTTTGTAAAAACCTGTCTGAACGAACCGCAAGGAAAATTAAAAATAACGAACCGCAAGGAAAATTAAAAAAATGGAAGCACTGGTACTTCATGCCGTTGGCGATTTACGATTAGAACAGATTCCAGTGCCGCCGCTTACTGCAGGAAATGTCCGCGTCCGTATTGGGTTCTGTGGTGTCTGCGGCTCTGACATTCCGAGAATCTTCGTCAAAGGGACGTATCGTTTCCCAACAGTGTGTGGACACGAATTCGCAGGGGTCATTGACGCTTGCGGGCCTGGTGTTGATAACTTTGCACCGGGCGATCCTGTCGTTGTGTTCCCACTGCTCTGGTGTGGTACCTGTGCGGCATGTGAACACGGGAAATATGTCCAATGCCATGACTACGATTATCTCGGTTCGCGCAGCGACGGGGCGTTTGCTGAGTATGTCATCGCACCGAAAGAGAATGTGATCGCTGTACCACCGGGTGTGCCTTTAGAGGCGGCAGCGATGACAGAACCCGCTGCAGTCGCACTTCATGCGGTTCGCCGCGCGAATACCACGCTCACTGGCAAAGCAGTCGCGATCTTCGGGGCAGGCCCCATCGGATTGATGACGGCGCAGTGGGCAAGAATCATGGGCGCGACAACAGTGTTGCTTTTTGATATTGTCGCGGAGAAACTTGCACTGGCAAAGCAGCTCGGTTTTGATCAGGTGTTTAACGCTACAGTTGAAGAACCGGTTGAAGTTGTGAACGCACATACAGATGGAAAGGGTGCACACGTTTGTATTGAGGCTGCGGGGGTGCCAGCTACCTACCATGATGCCCTCGGAAGTGTCGGGCGCGGCGGGAGCGTCGTTTTACTCGGGAACCCTGCTACAGATGTAACGCTGCCTGCAGGGCTTATATCGCAGTGCATGCGCCGTGAGGTGAGCATTTTGGGAACGTGGAATTCCGATTATAGCGCCGCAGGCAACGACGACGATTGGCGGACTGTACTTCAGGCAATGGCTGCCGGCATGTTAACACTCATGCCCCTCATAACACATAAAGTCCCATTGGCGGACAGTACAGACATATTACATAAGATGCGGGATCAACGTGAGTTTTACGCGAAAGTATTGATTCATCCCGCTCCATAAGCTCCGTTAGGTGCGAATATACACGACTTTTACGGATCAAAAAACAGGAACCAAATTGTAGCCTGCAACAACGGCGCAGACGGAAGATACACCGAAAAACATTGGTATCCCTGAGGACCTGAGCGAACCGCAAGGCACATTAAAAAACCGTAAGGAACATTAAAAACATGAAAGCGGCTATACTTGAAAGTCTTGACAACTTAAGTGTGAAAGAAGTACCCGAACCTGACATCGAGGACGATGCCGCGCTAATGCGGGTCGAAGCGGTGAGTATCTGCGGTTCTGATGTCCGCATTCTCCATCACGGGAACCCCAGGGTTAACCCGCCTACGATTATCGGACATGAAAATTCTGGTGTCATCGTCAAGACAGGTAAAAACGTCACGCGCGTCAAGGAAGGCGATCGCGTGTCCATCGGTGCGGATGTTCCGTGCGGGCAGTGTCGTTGGTGCAGGAATGGTCTCGGAAACAACTGCCATATCAATTACGCCATCGGTTATCAGATCCCCGGTGCTTTCGCGCAATATATGAAACTGCCGCGGCTTGTTTTGGAAGAAGGCCCTGTAACGCCGTTCGGTGAGACCCTCAGCTTTGATGAAGCTGCCCTCGCTGAACCGCTCGCGTGTGCCATTAACGGGCTTGAGCTCGTCAATATGTCCCTCGGCAAAACCGTCGTTATTATCGGGCTCGGCCCGATAGGCTGTATGATGATTGACCTCGCGCGCGTTATGGGGGCAACGCAGGTTATTGGGGTCCAACGCAGCAAACTCCGGATGGAGATCGCAAAATACTACGAGGCGGATGCCTACATCGCCGCTGAAGAGGAAGATGTCATTGAGCGATGTAAGGCAGAAACGGGGGGCGAGGGCCCCGATATCGTCGTTACAACGTGCGGCTCTGTTGAAGCGCACGAACAGGCGATTGAGATGGTCGCACACCGCGGCTACGTTAATCTCTTTGGGGGATTACCGAAGACAATGCGACCCATGAGCGTTCTCTCTAATATTATCCACTATAAAGAGTGTTTCGTCACAGGTTCACACGGGTGTGTGCCACGTCACCATGAATTGGCAGTCCGTCTCCTTGAAAAAGGGTTAGTGCGGGTGAAACCGCTCATTACACACCACTTTCCGCTCATTGAGATTGACAAAGCGTTTGAAGCAATGGAATCCCGAAAAGGAATGAAGATTATGATACACCCCCATCAGACGGGTACAGGAGGGTAAAGGTACGAGATGCAAGATTTTTCGCAGTTTATTCGAGAAGTCCCCGATTTTCCGAAACCGGGTATTTTGTTTAAGGACATCACGCCGCTGTTAGGCAACCCAGCCGCTTTTCATAAGGTCATTGATGCGTTCGCGCGCCACTATAAATATGAGGCAATTGATGTTGTTACAGGCACCGAAGCACGCGGCTTCATTTTGGGTGCTGCCCTCGCGTATCGGCTTGGTGTCGGTTTTGTCCCCATCCGAAAAAGCGGGAAGTTGCCTTATGAGACCCACGAAGTTACGTATGACCTTGAATACGGTTATGACGTGGTTGCAATTCATCAAGATGCGTGCCCGAAGGATAGCAGAGTCCTCGTCTGTGATGATGTCTTGGCAACTGGCGGAACGCTTGCTGCCTCAATTGCGCTCGTTGAAAAACTGAAAGGACGCGTCGTTGGTATTGCTGTTTTAATCGAGTTACTGGCACTGAACGGAAGAGAGAAGATTCCGAACCACGATATTTTTTCGCTCATTAAATACTAAGTCTATGCCGTGTGCGCCTGTAGCTCAGGGGATAGAGCAGGGGCTTCCTAAGCCTCGTGTCGGGGGTTCGATTCCTCCCAGGCGCGTTTAAAGGGTTCGTCAAGCGAATGGCTATCGGCTGACTGATGTCCATTTTTTTGACGAACCATTATCGTAAGTCCGTAATTATGGAAACAC
>RKRO01000403.1 GCA_007571355.1 Candidatus Poribacteria bacterium
TTCGATTGATGTGCGTTCCACTCCTCGGATAACTCGGGTGTCATCACAATGTGATGCGGGCATTCATCTCGAAAGGTTTCAAGAAATTCGGTACAGTTGATTGATACGGAGGCAGTCGCTCCTTTACCACCAGCAGCAAGGGCAACTGAGGCGTTCACAACAAGCCGCTTTAAACCCCTTGAACGCATACTATGTCCCTTCAATGAAACGCGACTGCGCTGCCTTTATGTAACGACTTTGCGCTTTGAGGTCTACATCATCAAAATCTTCTGGCCACTCTCCATAAGCCCCCGCCTCATCCAGATCGGCACTGTTAACTTCAGTTACCCCATCTTCACGCCGTGTAAACCAATGGAGTTTGACTAACTCCGGTGAGAGGTCTCCTTCGGCAACAAGCGTTTGAACCGCTAAAAGGAGTAGTGAACTGTGCGTTTCAGCTACGACACGGACCCCTCGCTTTGCTGCGTCTGCTAATACTTGTGCCAAGGCAACTTGAGCGCGCGGGTGGAGGTGGAGCTCAGGTTGTTCAAGATAGACCAATTGTGATGGGCGTGCAACAATCAGTGCCACTAAAACGGGCAAGACTTGAGAAACCCCGAATCCGACATCTGTGATATTGACCATATCGGTTTCGTTAGTGCTGTGCGGAAGGCGGCTGACTTGTAATTCAATGCCGACATCGCCAATTTTCTGGGTGCCTACTTTTCCAGTCAATCCTAGTAAATGAAGGGTTTCCATGAGAATAGCCTCAGGATTACTATAGTTTTGATAGTCTTGGAATTCTTCCCCGAGCCCATGGACATCATAAGGATTGCCTAATGTTTCTGTGGGTTTGTCTACCTTCTTCTGCCATTCATAGATAAGACTGGCGACATAATGTTCAAACGTGCTGGGATACCGGGGCCCAGTACTTGCAAATTTGTAGGTGCGTTCTGGACTACCGCGTAATGCAGGGAGGTGAATGCTTTTGATAATTTCCCTGTTGACGTTGTCGGGGAGTGTCGTCAAAATACCTGAATGTTTGGAGTGATAACTGTCCGGGACTAAGGTACACCTGGAACGTCTTACCTTTGGCATATCAGGAGATAAAGTAATACTTTCAGCAGGAAATGCGGGCGGATGCCCCGCCGATTTTTTTTCTCCGACCATTTTGACAATTTCAATGCTACTATCTCCTTTTCTGAAAATTGTTTGTATTGAGTCAAGATAAGCATGTTCTCGGATTTCAACCTGAATCTGAAAACGGTCTGTCTTCTTTTCATCCGGTAATGTGGACAAAAATTGTGCTGCCTCAGTAAACTGAACGTTTGGGCCATCAATCAACAGCGGGCCTGGGTCATAAGGAGCCTCCAGCGTCTGCTTTAGCAGCAATAAGGGCTGCATGATGCTGGATTTCCCAGAACTGTTTGCCCCGGCAAGGAGGGTCAGCGGACGGATGTCAATTGCGCATTCCTCCGCTATTGACTTGAAACCCTTCACGGCTATTTTGGTGATACCTTCGCCTTTTCCTCTTGGCATGTGGGTGCTACTCCTTGTGCTAATCGCCTAATTAATCGCCTAATTAATCGCCTAATTAATCAGTTCCCTTTCGGACGTACTTGGTTCCTCTGCCTTTTCCTATTGCAGTAAATAAACCTTTTTTCGTCAAATCCGCTAGTTCTGCATAGGCAGTCTGACGCGAGACACTGTTGATCTCCGCGTATTCTCTTGTCGCAATTTGCCCGTGTCTTTGCACATAGAAAAAAGCCTTTTTTTGACGTTCGTTCAATTGTTCCGAAATATCATCTATTTCTATAAAAGTACTCTCTTGAATCGGGGAATCAAAGATGATTTTGGTTTCAAGTGGGTGGAACTCATAACGCGGTGCTTTGTTTCCCCACTCCCTGCATAATCTTTGCATCATCCTGATGCCGGCCCCGTACTGTTCAATAAAACCGACATCAAACATAAACTGACTCAAAGTAGGGTTTACCGGTTTGTGAGTCGGTTCGCTTGGACTAACGCCTTCTGGAAAAGTGCCGGGACTAATAATCTCAATGCGATTATCAAATATGAAGGCCCTGACATCCGCAGTTTCTTGATAGTTGCGGTGAATCAAGGCGTTGATAATCGCCTCTCTCAGAGCATTCAACGGGTATTCAAACTTATCGTCTCGTTGGAAACTCTTTGAGGTCCGAAAACTAAGAAGGCGGATGTTTCTTCTTATAAATTCCTCGGCGGTATCGATGTTTTCCCAGAGCGTCTGGTCGCAATCAAGCCGATCAATGACCGGATGGGTGACAGATGTGCCTTTGAATCTGACAACTCGTAATTGCGCATTGTAGAAGAATCTTCGTTGCGGGTGCTTACTAAAGAAAAGTAGACCCGCGTGGGTTGGTGTTCCATCATCGCCGATACCATTAATGTTCTTCAAAAACGCTGCCATGTTCATATCTTGCGGTTTAGACACATTCCGGATTGTTTCTCGACGGGTCAGGTACCATTCGACTTTTTTTTCATCTATATCATCAATTCCAGCACGTGTAACCAAGAGTTGATCCCAAGTTTGTCCAGTGGCGTTGAGGTGCATCTGGGCAATCTCTTGTGGAGACATGACGCGGTTGCTATTCCCGACTCTCTTATAGCATCTGCCTTTAACTGAGGCGGGTTTTATAGGGGATTCCGTGATATGTATCAACACCACCGATTTTCCTTCTATATCAATTGATTTAATTTCTATAACGACGCGCGGCTCAGTCGTTTGAAGGATTTGGTTTGACCAGTTCCTTAGTGTCTCTTTGCCGATGGCAATCCCTCTGATTTCTCGCTTATCAGACACACCAATAAGGATAATGCCGCCATCGGTATTCGCAAACGCAGCGGCAGTCTCAATCACTTCCTGATCGAAGTTCTCTTTGAATTCGGTTGTGGTATTTTCGCCTTGCGCGATGCATTGTTTGAGATTGAGGGTGTTCATAGTTTTAACAGGATCCAGACAGTATCGGATTCTGTCCTTTGGCTGTATTAGTTTCCCAACCCCATTCGGTATTTTATATCGTAGTTGATGATGAAGTCTAATTCTTCGTCTGTGAAACCGTAGTGTTGGGCAAGTACGCGGTCTATTTCGTCGATGATATGTTTAGAGCGGCGCGGATAAAACTCGTCATAGACGACGCGGCCTGTCGTTTTATAGGTAGTTTCCTTACGGGTTGCATTCCGTTTCAAGTCCACCATCAACTCGGATGCTAATTGAGCGAGTCGATGCTTAATGGAGGTATCCATTTCATCAATTCCAATCGGGAAATTTCTGATTTCACGGAGATTCAAATGCCGACAATCAGAGAATACAATATACCACCAATAGAAAAGCGAACTGTTTAAAGTGGCCATGACCGCAGTAGCATTCAATGCCTTTGTTAAGTACAAGGTTTTAATCTGTGTTGAGATTTTCTCTCCATCCCGTTCGTTCCAAAAGTAAGGCACAAAGTCCATTGTCCGAATAAAGTGATACGGTGCATTATGGAAATATATCGTACAGGGAGCTCGCCTTCCATCGAGGAACTTGTCTAATACTGAAAATCCTGCTAATTTCTCCCATGCCTGTTGTTCGATCTCATTATGGATTTTTGGGATGGAGTTTGGAAAGGATATCCCTGTCACCTCCACATATTCTATAATATTAAAGAGACTTGAACGAAACCGTTCATGCCATTTGTGGTAGCGAGTCGCATATAATATGGACGAAGGTTGTGAGCCCTGTTGAACGATATAGATTGCTAAGCGCTGCTTTGCTCCCTCAAACAGTTTTGAAGGAAAAACGTCGTATGTCGGTACCCATCCGACTCGTCTTTGCTGATGAAATAGATCTTGAAGGGGCTCCATTCTGTCGGTGCAGTATGCGGAATGTGGGATTATCATGGATTTCCAACCACTTTTTTGTAAAAGCCGGAAACTTCTTTCAAATACATAGGCGTAAAGGTTGCCACAACGTTCTGTCTCATACCCGTGGAGTCTATAGTCCTTTTTTACCTTGCTGTATTCCACATAAGGCGGATTGCCGATGATGACATCAAACCCACCTTTCTTGAGAATGCCGTAGAAGGCAATAAACCAATGAAATGGTTTATGTGAAGATAGCCAGTCCTGATATGCTTTCTGCTGGGTTTGTTTTACCCCCCCCACTTACTACCTGTTGAGTATATTTAATACCATATTCACCCGATAGGTAACCGTTGAGTTCGGATTCTAACGCCTCAAGCTTGCCGCGCAAGGCTGCTTTGTCCTCAGCCGTTACATTACCCCCTAAACGCGTCTGTTGCAGACGAAACAGCGTAAACAAGTGATCAACGTCCTCTGCCTTTTCTTCGATGCGCGCCATTGCGTCGTCAAAGTCAAGTCTACTTTCAACTGCCTTTTTCATCTCGTCATAAGTCGCATAACCGACAAGCGTATTCCCTGCCTGAATGTTGAAGTCTATATCCGGAAGCGGCTCTATACGTTTCACATCTTCGAGTTGGGCTACCATCTTCAAGAACAAACGGAGTTTGCAGATTTCAACTGCCTCGTCCATGATGTCTACGCCGTAGAGATTGTTAACAATGATGGATTTAAGAGTGAAATAACGGCGGTTCGGGTGCTGCTTGATGTCCGCAAGAATATTGCGGAAGTTGCTATATCTACCAGATTGACGTGATTCAGAATTGTCTCCTATCTCATCAACGAAGACTTCCATCCGCTCGAGACACGCCTCATAAAGCGGCTCCAAGATGTTGAGTGCGGCAAAGAGGAACGCCCCAGATCCGCAGGTCGGGTCGAGGATTGTCACTTCGGTGATGGCTTTCCAGAAAGCGCGGAGGAGTTCCGGGCCTTCACAATTTTCGATGACATCTTGTGCGAATTGGCGGATGTTGAGGTTATAGGTAATCAGATCGTTGATGTCGGTTATCTCGCCGTTGGCAAGTTTGGCGCGGACAGTTTCGTAGCGTTGTCGACGGGCAACGGTTTCTCGCCAAATTTCTGTCGGTAAGGCATAAGCAGGATCAGCGGGGGTGTTCCAGTCGGTGCGTTTGGAAACATCAGCAATGCCCGCAGCGATATGTGAAGGAAGTTCTTTTTCCACGCCTTTTCTCACAGCATCGTAGATGTAGCGGTCAGGGTCTTCTCGCAGCAGGTGCCAAACAGAGGCATCGCCTCCAAAGGCGATTTTACACGCTTTACGTGCTGAGTCAAACAAAAACGGGATGATCGTGTTCTTGCTGATGTATTCCGTGATGTCCTCTTTGGTGTAGTAGGCACCCATCTGCTTCTGGTTGATGTATTTCTCAAAGATGTAGCCCAGGACATCGGGGTTGATTTCGTTATCGTTGCGAAGCGGACGGTCGTCGAGGTGCCACTGGTATTGCTCAAAGAATTTGAAAAGTTGCTCAAATGCCTTGTCGGGGATCTCAATACTTTCCCCGTGAAGCGTCTCCAGTTGATGTTTTTGGAAGATGCCGCCGTTGAGGTATGGAATTTTTCCAAGCAGACGTTTTATTTCTCGACTTCGCTCGTTTTCTGGCTTGGCGAACCCTTCAAAGAAAAGGGGACAGAGGAAATCTTTGTAGTATCGGTTGGTGCCGTTTGCTTGACTCTCTGTCAGTTGGGTGTGCAGATAGTTCTCATCGTTATCCAGGAAACTCTTCTTTTGGATAAAGTAGATAAACATCAGGCGGTTGAGCATCACGGAGACGTACCACTTTTGCATCTCGGCATCGGGGATGCCGTTGAGGAATTTGAGGAACGCCGTATGTTCCCGCTTGAAGTGGTCATAGAATTTTTTGGTGACCTTTTCAACGTCGAAAGCCGCCTGAACTCTTCCTATCACGCCGAAGAGCCTAAGTTCCTCTTCTTCGTCAAGTGTAAAAACGATAGGTTGGAGTTTCTGAATGAGTGCATCGCCGGACTGTGTGATATGGTAGCGGTGTTCGCGGCAGGCATCGGGTTTGCCTTGCTCGCGTTTGACCCATTGCCAAATCTGTGTCGCCTTTTCAGCGTCGGTATAGATGATAAAGTGTTCGTGAGCGGATTTGGCGACCTGTTTTTGGATTTTGCGGCGAGTCGGATAATCGGGGATGCCTCCATCAGTTTCCGTTTCGGAGCATTCAAAGACAACCACCCGGCGTTTTTGGGCGATTGCGGTGAGTTGATAGGCGGTTTCGTTTACTGTAACGGGTAGTGTTTGGGTGTGGTGGTCCCAACCGAGTTCTTGCGTAAAAAGGTTTTCAAAATCGGATTCTTTGAGGTATTGGCGTGTTTCACGGAGGTTAATTTGCATAGACATTCTCCTTGCGTAAGTGAACTTTCAAAGTCCGCTTACCAAAATTTGTGTAAATACTCGGTTAATAAATGTCACCACGACTATCAATTTGTATAATGTGAATCAAGTGGTCGTTTCTGTCAATTTCATAAATTAATCGGAGATACCCTATCCGATAGCGATAGAGTCCTTTTTTCTTTCCGTGTAGCCGTTTGATTGTTGTAGGATTTTCGTGTTGAAATGGAGAGTAGGTAATGTATTCAAAAGCGGCATCAATTCGCTCTCGTGTTGTCTGATCCTGCCGCTTGATAAAATTTTCAACCTTTCTTGGAAGTGGCGCGAGTGTGTATCGCCGATTGTTCACAACCCGATCTCCTTCTTGATCTGTGACCATGGCTTTCCGCCACCCGCAGTTAATTCTCGTTGTGCCTCAGCAATATCTGCCAAGACATCCGGTTCTGTGTTGATTAGAGCTGTTTCGCGCCATTCGGAGAGAAAAATTGTGAGCGTATCCGCGTCTTTTTTCCCTTCTGAGATTTGTGTCATTAATTTCAGTAATTCCTCAAAAAACTCAACAAGTTCTTCGGGGTCTAACCACTTGAGCCAATCAAGGTGTTTGGAGATAGTAACAGATTTGACGAACAATTGGTCATTCATGAGGTGTCCAACGACAAGTTTGGGCTTTTTCATGTGAAACCTCCGCGTGTGCAAGTATTAGATTTAGGTGCATTATACATGATGTATAAGTAAAGTTCAAGGTTTTTCAGATGTTACGGTGTGCGGAGTCCAAGTGAGCAGACGATCTGTGGTTCTCGTATTTGTTGCTCCTGTTCAATGATGCAGAGTCGCTCTGTCTCCCACCGTTCAATGACTAACGCAGCAAGATCCGCGTTGGAAATACCACTACGGAGTTGGCGGTTGAGGGTGTCGGTGGCTGCCTGCCGCAGCGGATAGCGATAGATGGCTTCAATGACCTGCTTAAGTGCTGGCGTGCTAAGTAGCGTCCCTTCCACTTCTGAGGCGTAATCCTTCAGGCGTTCGTAGGTGCGGAATCGGGCACCAGAAGGTCGTCCGAGCTGCCCACCGACTGATCGTTCTTCGGAGAGAATCAACCTTGCGGCTTTTTCCACAAGGCGATGATGTGCTTCAAGCGGTGGGAGTGCTTCCGTGTCAGGTTCACACGCCGCGGCTTGGAGGATTGCAAACTGGGATTCGGTTACGCTTTCGCCGTTTCTATCTATCCATGCGAGTGCGTCGTTCTCATGTCCTGTTCGGATATAGACGAGTGCGCCTTCGGGTTCGTTATCGGTTGGTGTATGCGGTTGGGTCGAATAGACGACAGATGGGAGTGCCGCAACACTCTTTTCTAAGCTTGGGTCTTGCGTAATGGCGTTTTTCCAAATTTGGTAGGCGTGAGAGGCGAGGTCAACATCGTTGTCGCGCGCGTCGTCAAGTAAGCCTGCTTTTTCGTTATAGAGATCAACAATTCTCTCATTGCCTTCCTCACCGTCATCTTCAAAAAAGGCTTCATCCGTACCGACGACCTCAGCGTTTTGCTGGAGCCGCGCCCGGACGCGCCCGCGCAAGTTGATGATACGCTCCACACCCTCAGCTGGCAGGAATGAATAACATAAAATCTCTTCAGCGGTTTGTCCGATTCGGTCAACCCTACCCGCGCGCTGCACAAGGCGTATGATAGCCCAGGGTAGGTCGTAGTTGACGACGATTGCGCAGTCTTGTAGATTTTGACCTTCGCTGAGGACATCCGTACTGATCAGCACCCGCAGCTCGTGCTGTTTATTGACTTTGTCGCGTTTCTCGTTGCTGATAGGACTAAAACGATGTGCCAAAGCAGTGGGATCTGCGGAATCGCCAGTTGCAGCGGCGATGCTTACCATCCCACGTTCCAAGAGTACATCTGTCAGATACTTTACAGTATCCGCAAATTGTGTAAAGACTAACACTTTATCATCTTGGTGTGTCTGTGTTAAGAGTTCTTGAAGCGCGTTAAGTTTTGTGTCTTTTTCGGGGTCCCATGCCCCGTATTGTTGTAAAATCTTGGTAAGTGCGATTGCGTCATCAGCGAGATCTTCGCGAAGCAACGGGTGAAAGAGGTTTGGACGAAGCCACTTAAACCGGCTGTTATATCTCGTTGTGTAAAGTCTATAGATAGCAGCGGCGCGTTGTTTATAGTCATTGGCTGTGTATGCGCTTGTCTGTGCCTCTATGCCATCAACCTGTGCGTCATCGTCATCACCCGAAGCATTTAAGATAAGGGTGGCATCCTCGGTATCTCTATCCTCAAACCGAGTATCAAGCATCTCAGCGTTTTGGGATCCGATCGGTAACGCTTCACCGTTCTCAATGGCGTGCAAGAAGATATAGTTGCGTAGAATATGCCGATCAACGGATTGGATGAATGCCTGTCCGCTGCTTTCGAGGCGTTTGAAAAGATTCGTCCGGCAAAATCCCATCAACCGTTTTCCACCGCGGGAGAGGTCTTGTAACTGTCTCTGTTCCGTTTCAGTTGGCGGTTCCGATGGTGTATCCACAATATAATTCGCAAGTCCGTATCGGGCGAGTTTAAGGGTATTGATGGTGTCCACTACGGAACGCGCGTATAACTGCGCGTAGGTGTCGTCGGGGTCTTGTTCATCAATTGTGAATTTTATCGTTTTTGGAACACGTGTCGGAAAGTAGGAAGGTGTTCCATCGGCAAAAGAGAGGAATTTGCGCCCGGTATCAGGATCTGTTTCGGCGTAGTTATCCATGATGAAGCTGCGCGTTCGGCGCACGAGAAAGCGGCGCATCAGTTCACGCCAGTCGTCAATAGACTCGCTGTGTTCAAAGGCGGCAAGGGAGCGAACACCACTTTGATGTTTACGAATAAACTCGGTTTCACTGCCTAACGATTTGATGTATTGCTCTGGGCGGATGCCGAGGTCTTCGGTTTCGTCAACAAAGAGGCGGAGTTGGTTAGAGAGGTCGAGATAGGTTTTGTTATAAGGTGTTGCGGAGAGGAGGATTACTTTGCTCTCGTTTTCGTGGATATATTCCTGAATGGCTTGGTAGCGTTTACCTTCACGGTTTCTGAGGTTATGGCTTTCGTCAATCATAACAAGCCGATAGCGTCGTAGGTCTGGCAACGTCTTGATCACTTGGCTGATGGAGAGGACTCTCGCGCGGAGGCGATATTCCTCACGATAACCTTCCCACATATTGACGAGGTTTTTCGGGCAGATAATCAGGGTTTCGAGGTCGTAATCGTCCTCTTGTATACGTGCGAGTGCCGTTCCCATGAGTGTTTTGCCGAGTCCGACGACATCGCCTATTAGCACGCCGCCTCGTCTGTTGAGGTGGTGCGCTGCGATTTTCACCGCGGCGGTTTGGAATTCAAACAGTGTGTCTTCAAATTCGCGTGGAATCCGAAACTCAGTCAAGCCTGCGCGTGCTTCCTGCGATAGATGATACGCCATTTTTACGTAGATGTGATACGGCGGAATGCGTTCCTCACGTGCCCAACTCTCTTCAATAATTTCTGCCAATTCTTTGGAAATATCGATGCACCATCTGTCGTTCCACCGTTCTTCAAACCAGTCCTCTAACTTTTCGCATGCATCGGAATCAACGACATCAACGTTGAGTTCACCTTGATGTGAAAGTCCAGAGAGGGTTAGATTGCTACTGCCGAGGTACCCTACGGTGGGTGTGATCAGGTCAGAGCGATAAATCAGATAGAGTTTCGCGTGGAGCGTGTGACGGAGAAAGAGTTTTACCTGTACCTTTTCTTCGCGAAGTTGGTGTGCTAATTGACGCAATCCTATCTCATCTTGGCGTGTCGGTACGCCTATGGTCAGCTGCTCGCGGAATTCCTCTGCTAACCTGCGTTTGAGACGGAGTGCTGTTTGGTTATCAATTCCATGGTCTTTAGCGATCTGCATCGCTTCTCGGAGTTCTTCTTCCGGTAAGCGTTGCATGCCGACGAGTAGGCGGCAGCAGTCGCCTTCGCCACCGCCCCAATTTTCGACATAAGGGGCGAGTCCTCGCCAGCCGCGGAGGTTGAAATAACCGACGCAGAAATCTGCATGTGTAGCGGTCTCAAGGGTTTGTTGGAGTGCGGGGAGAAGTGGTTGGTCAATGTTATCGAAAACACGAGGCATTTAGCGATAGTCCCTTTTCTCTCTGCTCGAATATAGTTAAAATGTCCAGATTTTTCCTTAAAAGTCACAATACTTTAGTTATTTAATCCGGTAAATCCATCTTGTCAGCGAGGCTTTAAAATGTTCATCCGGATGCATCCACGATAGTCCCATATTTT
>RKRO01000108.1 GCA_007571355.1 Candidatus Poribacteria bacterium
GGGGCTATGGCTCTAAACAAGAGGCAACTTGGGTTCAACTATAGTTTGGACAATTTTACGAATTAAGGTGAACGAAAGTTGAAAAAGAAGTATCCTTTCATAAACATACCCTTGTTTTGGAAGGAAGTAAAAAATAGACCTCCTTACAAGAAGATTTTAACATATTTTCTAAAAAAGTCAAATTCTTTTGGCCCCATGCCGAATCAGACTCCCGCGCCGCTGAATACCAACGTCAGCACAAACCCAAACTCACGCCCAACACCCTACCTAACGTGAGTTTGATAAAGACTGAAGGCAAACGCATTTCCGCTGAAAGTCCCTCCCGCTGATAAGGGGGTGTTTTTACTGGGGTGTTTCAACCGCCTAAGTTTCTCACACTTTTTACCACCAAAACCTTTCACTAAAAAACTTGAAAAAAATGGGGGTAAGTGAGATAATCTTTTTTATTGTATCTTTGCATTGAATTTGATATACTATTCAATACGCGAATGTATGCTTATACCCGCAACTTGCCATCTTTGTAGCATAACCTGTTAGGTTGTGCATCTTCGGGCACAGGAGTCCAACGGTTTCCTACGCGACGAAAAGCTGCCGATACTGAACGTCTTTCAATGAAAATAGCAAATACATTCGCATAATATGCATAAATAAAGAGGAAATTATGATGAATTCGCCTTACAGTATATTTGATGCACGCACGCTTAATGATATCCACCGTGAAATTCAAGGAGTCTATCTTGAAAACGCGCGCCCTTGGGTCATCGGATATAGTGGAGGCAAAGATTCAACGACTGCACTCCAACTCGTTTGGTACGCCCTTACCGAGCTGCCGCCCGAACAACGGAAGTACCCGGTTTACGTGATCTCGTCTGATACACTTGTCGAAACACCGGTAATCGTTAGCTACATCACCGGCACGTTAGACCAAATAGCGGCAACTGCAAGTAAAGAGGAGATGCCGTTTCAGACAGCTATTGTCCGCCCGAAGACTGAAGATACCTTTTGGGTCAATCTCATCGGCAAAGGATATCCGGCTCCTTACAGCCGTTTTAGATGGTGCACTGACCGGATGAAGATACAACCGGCAAACCGCTTTATCTTAAATAAAGCTTCTGAATACGGTGAAGTTATAATGGTGCTCGGGGTTCGCAAGGGTGAAAGTACAACACGTGATCAGGTCTTGAGTTTGCATCGCATAAAAGATTCTCTGCTCTCACGACATACAACGTTACCCAATGCCTTTGTCTATACACCTGTTGTCGATTTTACAATGGAAGATGTTTGGATGTACCTGTTATCCAACCCCTCGCCATGGGGGGGTGATAATAGACAATTGGTAACACTCTATCGCAACACAAGTGCCCAGGGAGAATGTCCGCTTGTTGTTGATGAAACGACTCCGTCTTGTGGAAACAGTCGTTTTGGATGCTGGACATGCACCGTCGTCTCAAAAGACAAAGCGATGGAAGGTCTGATTGATAATGGAGAAGATTGGATGCTCCCGCTGCTCGAATTCCGAGATTTCCTTGCAGAAACTCAAGCCCCCGAGAGAAAACCTGAAATTCGAGAACACCGACGGCGCAATGGACAGATTACAATTCTGAACAATAAACTCGTCCATGGCCCCTATACATTGGACTTTTGCAAGGAACTCCTAAAAAGACTCCTCACAGTCCAACAGCAGGCTCGAAAAGACGGACCTGATCCCAATATTAAACTCATCACAGACGATGAACTTGAAGAAATACGCAAGATATGGCGAACCGAACGCCAAGATTGGCAAGATGCTGTTCCTCAGATTTACGCAGAGGTTTTTGGGAATAGAGATTGGATCGTTGATGATACCTTCTCTTTTAACGAAAAAGATAAAGAAATCTTGGCAGCGATTTGCGCTGAAAAGGAAGTACCTGTCACGCTTGTTTCCAAACTTCTTGATACAGAGCGGCAAATGGATGGCATGAGTCGGCGTGCCGGGATACAATCTCGAATTGATGAGATCTTTCACGAGGATTGGCGTTCCGAAGAAGAAGTCCGTGCCGGTTTAGACAGCGGGGATCCCCAATAATGATCCTTCATAAACTTACCCTTAACAATGTAGGTTTGTTCCGGGGTACACAAACTATCGTTTCATCCATTTTTAGATTAACAGTTTAAATTTGCTATAGGGCGAGTATACCTTACCATCCGAAGTCAAAAGGTTAACACAAACTATTGTCTGAAAACTTTATCACGATGCCATGCCAAGGCTTCTTGGGCAGGATAGAGCATTTCGTGTCGTGGTAGAAGGATATCTTTGTCATGCAAATTGCTGAGTCTCCATTCCACTGGCCCCTCCTCATCAATAGATCTTGATACTTTTATCTTATACATTTCGTTCAAAGAAATTAATCCTCGATCAAAAACCCAGTGGTGTAATTTGCAAAGCGATATACCGTTCCGAATATCGTCGCTGTGTGAAATGCGAAACGGAACAATATGTGCAGCGTCTGTTACAGTTACGCTTTCACCATCCATTGTAGCAACACGTAAACGACAAATAACACAAGTGTAGTTGTATATTCGCATGATTTCTTGACGAAAGGCTTGACGGCGAACTGGATTGTCTTCACTTGGCTCTACGAATGGGGGATATAAAAATGGATGTTCAGCAGCTTCTTGAATCAGTAATTGTCTGTGTTCTCCAATTTGGTGTTCTTCCGCAATAAGATATTCAATTTCTTCTCTGTTATCTGGAAAATATCTTTCAAGGATAGCCTGACGGATAATTTCCCGATTATTGGGTTGTGTAACAAGAATAAAAAGAGGTTCGTCAAAATATCCGTAATCAACAAGTTCATGGAGTTGACGAGATGAAGGACTCCTGCTGCTTCCTATCAAACTATTCAACTGTCTAGTGGGATCAACATTTGCGGATAGATGCCAAAACCCATCGTTTTTTAAGTGATAGAACGGATTGTGAATGTTCTTAGGATTCCATCCAGGTATTTGTGCAACGTATCGCGCAAAAGCATCTTTCAAGCGGTTGGAAAGCTGAATCCTGTTTTCAAGGATATCACCCTGCTCAACAAGTTGGATAATTGCTAACAAGAGACAAGGTTTATAG
>RKRO01000140.1 GCA_007571355.1 Candidatus Poribacteria bacterium
CCCTTACAGTGCGTGGGTTTTCTCCGTATTCCAACGAATTTTAAATGTTACACCACGTGTAACATTTGGAGGCATATTTCCCCTGCCTGAGGGGACTAAGCGGGTAGAGAAAATGCAATTTGAATTTGACGCAAATCAAGATTATCAACGGGAGGCCATTGACGCAGTTGTCCAACTCTTTGATGGACAAAGCCGCGTTGAAGCAGACCTAATATTCAGTGGGGATACCAACTTTGGGGCTATCTCTAACCGATTAGACCTCACCGATGAACAGATTCATCATAACCTACAGCAGATCGTGGGCCCAGATTCCGGCTATGATGTGAAGGGTTTCCCGAACTTCTCTGTAGAGATGGAAACCGGCACCGGCAAAACCTATATCTATCTACGCACTGCGTTGGAACTCTTCCAGTATTACGGCATGCGCAAGTTTATTATCGTTGTGCCGTCTGTTGCCATTCGGGAGGGTGTGCTAAAAACCCTCCAGATAACGGAATCGCATTTTAAGGCACTCTATGACAACTTACCGTATCGCTACTGCGTTTATGATTCCAAAAAATTGTCACAAATCCGACAATTCGCACTCTCAGATGGCGTTGAAATTATGGTGATGACGCTTGCCTCCTTCAACAAGCCGTCAAACGTGATTCATCAAAGCACGGATAAGCTGCAAGGCGAGATCCCGAACCATCTCCTCCAAGCCACACGACCGATTCTCATCTTAGACGAGCCACAGCAAATGGAAAGTCAGTTGAGTATTAAGTCGCTCGCCAATCTTTCGCCGTTGTTCGCGCTGCGGTATAGCGCGACACATCGCAATCTTTACAATTGCGTTTACTGTTTAACGCCTTATGATGCCTACCGCCAAGGGCTCGTCAAACGGATAGAGGTCACCGGTATTGAAGAGAGTACCGATACAACGCATGCCTTCATTCAGGTGAAAAGCATCCAAAGCAAAAAAACACGTGTGACATCGGAACTCACGATACGTAAGTTGATGAAGAACAGCACCGTCAAACAGGCAACCCTTAAGGTTAAACCAGGAGATGACTTAGCTGTAAAGACAAACCTTCCGGCGTATTAAGGCTACCGCATTCGAGAAATTGACGTGGAATGGAACGAAGTGCACTTTGAAAATGGCGTGGTTTTAAAAACAGGGGAAACACACGGCACGGATAAAAAAGCGATTTTTGAAGCACAGATCCAACATACGATAGAAGCGCATTTTCGGAAACAAGAACGCCTCAAACCATACAGTATCAAGGTGCTATCGCTTTTCTTCATTGATAAGGTGGATAACTACGTGAATAAAGATGCGATTATCCGACAACTCTTTGATAAATGTTTCAACGCGTTGAAACAGGAAGAGCGGTACGCAGGGTGGCGAGAAGTTCAACCTGCGGATGTTCAAGCCGCTTATTTCTCACAAAGCCGAGGAGGCACCGGAGAAATCGTCTATGAGGATAGCACCGGGAAAGCCGAAAAGGACAGAGAAGCGTATCAGTTGATTATGCAGGACAAAGAACGGCTGCTCTCATTTGACGAGCCAACCTGTTTTATCTTTTCACACTCCGCGCTCCGCGAGGGATGGGACAGCCCTAACGTCTTCCAGATTTGCACGCTGCATCAGACAGCCTCAGAGATGAAGAAACGGCAAGAGATCGGGCGTGGTGTCCGTCTTGCTGTCAATCAAGACGGTAAACGTGTGTATGACGATAAACTGAACGTGCTCACCGTCGTTGCCAATGAAAGTTACACCGCTTACGTTCAGCAACTCCAAACCGAAGTACAAGAAGATTTTGGAACTGCCGATAGCATGCCCAAACCTCAGAATGCCCGGAGCCGCGGCGTGGCAACCCTCCAGAAGGCGATGATACTCACACCCGAATTTGAGGCACTCTGGAATCGGATAAAGCACAAAACCCGGTATAAGGTGGACATTGACACCGAAACATTGATTGCCGAGGTGGTTGAATCAGTGGACGAGACTGACATCCCATTACCGAAAATAACAATTAAGAAAGGGAGAGTTGTCGTTGATGAAGGGGACAGGTTTGATAGCCAATACACCGGTGAAGACAATTTTGAATATCGTTTATCAGGCGATGCGAATATTTTGAAGTTGATTGAGCATCGATTGACACACACCACACCTGCAATGAAACTGACGCGTCAAACGCTCCTGGAGATTATCAAGCGCACCGAAAACCAGCAAGTTATGCTTGACAATTCCCCGGAATTCGCTAAGGTTGTAGTGGAACAAATAAGAAAAAACATTATCCAGCAACTGGTTGATGGCATCAAGTATGAGAAAATCGGCGAGGCCTATCAGATGTGCCAATTTAACGCGGCGTTAGAAAGTTGGATGGACTGTATGGTTCCTGCAGCGCGTTCCATCTACGATCATGTGATATGGGACTCGGACGTTGAAAAGCAGTTCGTTGAAGACTTAGAAAAGCGGGACGACATTAAACTCTACGTGAAACTACCAGCATTTTTCACCGTGCCGACTCCGATCGGTGATTATAACCCAGATTGGGCGATAGTCAAACAGGATAGAGATGCACATGGCGAACCGACCGGTAAAGAAAATCTCTATCTGGTTACGGAAACGAAAAGTACCACCGACTTGGCAGAACTCCGTCCGAGTGAAGGACAGAAAATCCATTGCGGCAAACGGCATTTTCGAGATGCCCTCCACGTTGATTACAAAGTTGTCACCTCAGCAGAGGAGGTCTAATTAGAGATACCCTCGTTATTAAAATCTACTATTCCCAGACGGTACTAATCTGTGTAATCCATGCTTCACGACGAAAGCAAGGTTGCAAAGCAATCCCGTTGATGCTATAATTACTAAAGTTTGGACAGTTCCTATCACATTCCCGTTAATTTTTCAAAGATCAACAGAGACGAACGGAAATCTCGTAAATGTCTTTTTTCGTATTTAACAGGAGAACAGATGAAAAAGTGGAAAAAGGTTGTAACACTCACAGGTATCTTCATATTTTTTTTGGCGACGCAGCATGTTTCCGCCCAACAACCCCTTGCGCAACAGGCGTATGCCCTCATAGAACACCACTGCATCAACTGCCACGGGG
>RKRO01000486.1 GCA_007571355.1 Candidatus Poribacteria bacterium
GTATTAGTCTTCAGTAAAAGGAGAGATAGGTGAATTTATACAAAAGAGACTACGGTACTGTCGCAGGGCCGCATCCCCGCACAGCGCAAGCGGGGTTCGAAATGCTCCTTGCTGGTGGAAACGCTGTAGATGCTGCTGTCGCCGCAGCATTTGCGGAAGGGGTCGTCGAACCTTCACACAACGGTATCGCCGGATATGGTGGTTGTGTGCTTATCTACCGGAAGAAGACGCGAGATGTGATTGCGATAGACTATAATACTGTGGCACCGGCGGCTGCTTCCGAAGACATGTTCACGATCGAAGACGCGCCGGACGTTCCCGCGGGTTATCGTGTACCGGGACGGGTAAATGTTCACGGCCCCCTATCTATCGGGGTGCCCGGAGTCGTTGCGGGCTTATGCTTGACGTTGGCGGAATTTGGGACGTTGCCGCGCACCGATGTGCTCCGACCGGCTATTAATTCTGCACGCTACGGCTACGCGCCGAACAGCGCGAATCGCGGTGGGATAGCAGGGAATGCAGAACGCTGGAAACGGGACTTTCCCGAGACAGCGCGTGTCTTCCTCAAAAACGGTGATCCGCCGAAGAAAGGCGAGACACTTACGAATCCTGAGCTCGCTCGAACGTTAGAAGCGGTCGCGGAAGGCGGACGCGAAGCGTTCTATGAAGGCCCGATCGCCGAGACAATTGCAACCCACATTCAAGAATTAGGGGGATGCTTAACCGTTGAGGATTTGGAAAATTACCGCCCGTTTATTACAGAACCTTATCAGATCCAGTATCGAGATTACTCGGTCTATACAGCACCGCTTGGTGCCGGTGGACTGACGACTTTACAGATGCTCCGGTTAGTAGAGGCGTTTGATGTGGCAGAGATGCCTATCATTGAAAGGTTCCATCTCTTCGCTGAAGCGATGAAGGTCTGCTGGCCCGAAAGACTCCGGCGATTTGGCGATCCCACTTTCGTTGACATAGACATTGAAAGGGAACTCTCGGATAACTTCATTGCTACGCTGCATGAAAAGTTGAATGCAGGTTTGAAATCACCCCAACCTGGGGAGATTGTCTACCATGAACCGATGAATTGCACGAGCCACATCTCGACGGCGGATGCAGAAGGCAATATGGTATCTCTGACACAGACACACGGCGGCGGCTTCGGTTCGATGGTGACTGTTCCTGGTACAGGATTGCTTTTTGGACACGGGGTTGGACGTTTTGACCCACGTCCAGGACTTGCGAATTCCGTTGGATCTTGTAAGCGCCCGCTGCATAACATGGCACCATTTCTCGCGACGCGCGATGACGATCCTTTCGCTACCTACGGTATTCCTGGGGGTAGGACTATCCCGAATAATCAGTTGAATATTAGTGTTAGCCTGATGGACTTGCAATCGTCAATGCAGCAGGCGTTAGATGCGCCCCGCTTTCATAGTGATGGTGCGGAACCGATCCAAGTCGAATCGCGTGCAGGTGAAGAGATTCACGCGGGGTTGCGGGAACTCGGACATGAGATCACGGCGAGCGCCGGTATCGGCGGCCCTGGACACGGCGTGCGGGTTTCGGCGGATGGTAGTCATCACGACGGTGCCACGGACCCACGAGGTGAAGGCAAAGTCAGGACAAGGTAACGGTTTGGGTCCTTATTTAATTTAATGTTTCGCAAGAGGTGCGAAAAAACGGAGAATTTATGTCACAATTTATAAAAGCCGCCACGACCGATCAAATTCAGCCGGGGAAATGTATCGGTGTGAAGGTTGATGGCGTTTTCATCGGTATCTACAACGTTAAAGGTGAATATTATGCCATGAACAATATTTGCCCACACCTTGGTGGCGTTTTAAGTTACGGCTTCTTAGATAATAATTGTGTTACGTGCCCACTCCACATGTGGGAATTTGATGTGACGACAGGGGAATGTGTGTGGCCAGGAGAGGAGAGCATCCCCACCTATCCTGTGAAAGTGGAGGGTGACGATATCCTCGTGAATGTAGAAACACCGCTCCAAACGAGTTAACACCTGTTTGGCATAACGACTTTAGCAGAAGGGCGCGATTCCGCGACCGTGTACGATTAAAAGGAGAAAAGATTATGGCATATCTGCTCACCGGTGGCATGGGCTGCATCGGTACTTACGTCATCCGCGATTTATTAGCCGCCGGTGAAAAGGTAGTGGTTTACGACTTTGCTTACGACCTAACCATTCCCAAAATGGTACTCACGGACGAACAGATTGAAGGGTTCACCTTCGTGCAGGGTGACATCACTGACCTCCCGCACGTCTTACGCACCGTCCAAGCACACAACATTGATCGGGTGATTCACCTCGCTTCGTGGCAAGTACCGGCGTGTAATGCGAATCCGCCGCAGGCGTTAAAGGTCGTCTGTGAAGGCACGATCAACATATTGGAGGCGGCACGCATTTTCAATCTCAAACGCGTTGTCTGGGCAAGCAGCGTTGCTGTCTTCGGGGCACCGGAGGATTACAATCACCAACAAATCCGCAACGATGCTCCTCACTATCCTAAGTTTATCTACGGGGCATGTAAATCTCTGAATGAAAAATATGCGACCCACTATTTCGATGCTTATGGTGTTGACTCAATCGGGCTTCGGTTTACGGCTGTCTATGGTGTCGGAAGGACGCGGGGCATGAGCTCGTTCACGACGCAATTGATTGAGGCGGTAGCATTGGGTGAACCGCATGTCTGTCCGTTTGGTGATGATGCGGTGGATTGGCAGTACGTAGAAGACGTTTCCAGTTCGATCGTAATCGCGTGCACCTGCCCGACAACGCAGACCCGCGTCTTCAATGTGAAGGGTGGGATACGACCGGTCAAAGATGGGGTAGCGTACCTTAAAATGTTGGTGCCGGATGCAGAGATTACACTCGAACCGGGGGTATTTGGAATCTCCTGGGATTACGATGCAACGGCTATTGCCGAAGAGATGGGATTTACGCCTGCCTACACGATGGAGCAGGGGATTCTGAAAACGTTCAATCGTTTTCGCGAAAGAGCGGGATTGGCGCAAATATAGTTAACGCCCCATCCATAGAAGCGGGGTTACAAACCCCGCCTGCAGGGTGGAATAAGGCCTAAAGACTGGTGTGGTTGACTTGCTGCCTAATAATACTTTTTCATTTGCGCCCAAGAGACAGCCAATTTCCCTCGTGCGTCAACAGCGAGTACTCGATCCCAAGGGATATTTTCACCTTTTGAATCGACTTGGTGCACATCGTCGAAGTTCGGGTGTCCCCATCCGCCGCTATTATTATCGATAACGACGATCTGAGCGGTTTTACCTTTCAAATCAGAGACATCCCATTCTTTACGACTCATCGATTCAGTAGCGTTGCCGGTTGCTGTGCGTTCGACTTTGCCATTGATTTCAAGGTTGACGCAGCAGGGAGCGGGAGCCACATCCCAGGCGTGGTTGCCGCCACCGATGAGGAAATTCATCGACTCACCAATGATTGTGAATTCGATGGATGTGAGGGTGCCTTGGGGTCCGTCGCCTTGCGTGCCACCTGGGTTTTGTCCCTCTTTCTTTCCTATGTCTGGACCTTGGTATTTTTCATACAATCCTAACCACCAATCGCCCTGATGCTGTGAAGGTTGTCCGCGATTCCGTGCTGTCGGGTTATCACCCCAAGTGGGTTGGAAATCGAATGCTTCTCCATCTTTCTCCCAATCGGTCAGATCACCTGTCTCGAAATCGTTGTTGAACGAACGCGCAGAAGTGAGATTGACAGGTAAAACGAGCAACACGAGGAGCACAGATGGAATCATGAGGGCAAAAAATAGTTTTTTCATGAGGTTGTCTCCTTTTGTTCCTGAAAGTTATATGTTTACATAACCATCTGAGCCCCATTATACATTATCTGAGGATTAATAGAAAGAGAATCGTGAATTTTGCAGTGCTCGGACTCATATTATCTGTCTGGCGAAAATTAGTCCGACGACGCAGACGATTGCAGTCAACGTTCGTTTTTCGCTCTTGAGGGCGCGCGCGAAAGAGAAATCGTGGTCAGAGGGTTCAGAATAGGGATGGAACTTTGGCACGAAGCGAGGCACTTGTTCTCGGTACGTCTGATAGAATGAACCACAAGACTCTAAGAGATACGCTTCTTCCAGTGCGACAATCGGAAGATACTGGCAGAAATAGCCGACAACCAAGACTGCTACAAGCCAATAGACGTTCGAGAGAAGGCAGACTCCGAGACTGAGCAGGAAATTGCCGAGATAGAGCGGGTTACGGACGTAGCTATAGGGCCCCGTTGTGACGAGGTCTCGGGCGGCACTGAGGGTTCTTGCACGGGTGGATGCACCGGCGTATCCGACTGCCCATATCCTGAGAAATTCACCAATAGCAATAAACAGGGCGCCGATAACAATTGTATACTGTACCGGTTCTGCAAAGTAGAGCAACGCGACGATAAACGGGATCGGGGTGAAACTGCGGATTTTGAAGAAGAGGTTACCAATTTTCGAGGAGATCATTTCTCTATGGCTGTGCTACTCTCAGTTGTCGGAACTGTATGAGTTATTGATAACTATTTCGGTGTCCGCCAGATCATGATGCTCCCGACGGTGGCGTAGAGGACATTCGCGCCCCAACAGGCGAGAAATGGGTGGAGTTTACCGTTTTCGCTGAGACCCTCAAGCGTTGCGAAAGAGAGTGCCCAATAGATGAAAGAGAGAAAAAAGGCGATGACCAGTCCTGCGAAAAATCCTGCTCTGCCGAATCGGATCGCAATCGGTGCACCGAGCATCACGACAACGACCGTCGCGAACGGGTACGCCGTTTTGTGAAACAATTTTACTTGCTCTTTCCGTGAAATTTGTCCTGCTTCCCGTTTATAAGCGATCTGCTCACGGAGTTCTTTGATCGTCATTGCTCTTGGATCCTTTTCACTGCCGATAAAACGTTCAGGGTCTTCACGGCGTTCGATAACATGTGTATCAAAGGTTTCGTAATTGACTTCAACGCCTCGTTCAAAATGGCGAATGTATCCATCGGTGAGTTCCCATTCGTTGGGGGTCCAAGTAGCAGAATCAGCGAAAGTTATACGCTCCAGTGTGTCCTCTGTATTGTCATATTCATAGATCGTCAATTGGTCTATTTCCTTTGCATCTAAGGTAATCCGTTGTGAATAAAAGACCCGGTTGTTTTTGCCTTTAAAGACGACGTTCTTCCCGCGCCTCGGCATCACTTTATTTTGTAAAAGGTTTGCTTTGTGAAAGACAGGGGATGCAACTTGATCGTAGAAAACGGCGAAGAGACAACAGATAATGAGGGTAGCAATTAGGATCGGTGTGAGGAGTCGGTAGACGCTTAGACCGCCTGCTTTCATGGCTGTGAATTCATTGTTTCTTACCATCCGTCCGAGCGTAAAAAAGACGGCGACAAAACCGGCAATCGGGACCATCTCCATAAGGCGTCGCGGTGCTTGAAATAGGACGATCTTGACAGCGGTTGCGTAGGAGATATCATCGTCGAACTTTTTGAGATCGTAATCTAAGAGTCGGACGACGACAATGAGCGCGATAAAGAATATGAGGCCAATAACAAAGGCTTTGAGGTATTCGCGAAGCAGGTACCGGTCAAGAATGTTCAAGGCGTACTTCCTACATCCGTTATTTCTAAGATATTGTGTGCTTGAAAACTTCGGGTCTATATCGTGCCGTCTCGGTTAGGATGCAGCCTTTCTTCCGACGACGATTGGCAGCTGCGTATCTCGGTCGCGCCACGCCTGAATTTTTCCTTCGGCGATCATCCAGAAGTTGAAGGCAGCCCCGCATATACCGATCACAATATTGGGGAGCCACATAGCGAGTGCTGGTGGTATCATTCCATTCATACCTGCGTTTTGACCGACTTGGAGCAGAAGGTAGTACACCACAATAACGGCTAACCCGATTCCAAAACCGAACATCCTCCCGCCTTTTTTAACGATCAGTCCGAGCGGAACGCCCATCAATCCGAGTGCGAAGCAGGCGAAAGGGATCGAAAACTTTTTATGGAACTCAACCTCAGCAGAAAGAATTTTGCGGAGGGTGTAATCTTTATTTTTACTGGTTTGTAAAGATGCCTTCAACGTTCCGATGAATGTCTTGAGTTCTGAAATACGCATGGAACGCGGATTCCGGTTCAAGAATTCGCTGCGTTCAAGGTCTTCGGTCAACTGAAGTGAGAGGCGTTGTTGTTGAAATTGTGTTACGCGAAACTCATCTAAATTGCCTACTGAGGGTTCATAAGTGTGTCCGTCGTAGAGCGTGAGTAGGGCTCTACCGTCTTCAAAGCCGAGACTGGCTTCTTGTGCGTGGCTGAACCTCGGTCGTCCGCCCCAGATATTATCCCAGATTTTGACGTTCTGCATGCGTCCGCTTTTTTCGTCCATAGATTCATACATCCAGAGTTTCCCCTCATTTTCTAATTCTTTCATGACGGTAGCTTCCTCCAAAATGAATGCGGGTTTGTGTCTGCGGATATCGCGTTGGAGGGAAGCGTAAGCGACATTTGCCTGGGGGAGTGCATAGTCTATCAGGACAAGATCGACGAGGCTCAGTGCGGTCGCTAGTGCTAAAAGGGGCAGCATGAGTTGGTGAAAAGCGATGCCGTGCGCTTTCATTGCGATGATCTCGTTATCGGTAGAGAGTCTTCCGAGTGCAAGCAACATAGCGACTAAGAGTGCCATCGGCAGTGATAGTACCAACGTCGCTGGCATTACATAGATAAGCAATTCAATAAGATATAACGGACTGACCCCTTTCTGCACAAATAGTTTCGTCAACCGAAACAGGTCGTTGAAGATGAGCATGAGAGTGAAACAGATGAGTGCTATAAAGAAAGGCGGAAGAAATTCCTTAAGTATATACCGTACTAATATTCTCATATTTTTGACTGGCACGATAGGCGCGCAGGCTAAAGTGCCTCGACGATTACCGGTTTTACAACAGGCTTGGATCGTCGCAATTTCTATGGATTAATCTGTGCGAAAAAATCTCGTTATTTGTTAGTTGCTTCATATCGGCAAACCTTCATTTTTTCTTAATGATTCAGAATACAAGCAAGTTTCAATATTCAATATGCGCCTTGTCTGTCCCTGTTGGGCGGGGCAACCCCGCCCCTACGCGTTTGGCAGCTGCCCTGCCTCAAAAAAAAATCGGAAGATTATTATTTCATATTGCTCAGATGGCTACCCATAGAAGTTACGCATCGTCTACTAACGGAGATATGGCACTCTAAGTTGGTAGAAACAGCGGTGTATTTAATTTGAAATTTCGTTTTAAAGATGTTATTATATTCTTATGAAACTTACGTTTGAGTCTATTCAACTCACAACAGATGATTTGAAAGATGAAGCAGCACGTCATGCGTCTGCCCAAGAAATTTACTCTCCGACTGCTCCAAAACAGCCTATTGCACAATTTGGCTGGCGCGATAGGTGGTGGTTGAACAACTCAGCAGCACAGCAGGTTGCTATTAATTACTGGTTCTTCGAGTCGCACGACGAAGCCTGTATAGCGGCAGATGAAGGTAGATTACGGCTTTCAGCACGAACGATGCCAAAATTCGGTGGACGTGATTCTATCTATCAGCCGCCCCCGACAGATGAACATGCGTTAGGTGACGTGGTATGGCAGGCTGGTGCGAATTTTCTCTTCGTCCAAGAGAGCGTCGTTGTACTGGTTGCAGAGATAGGAGGGCGGGTTCCCGAAGAAACGACCCTCCGTATCGCTCGAAAAATCCGTGAAAAAATTGACAGCGCATTACTATCCAAATAGCAGCTGCGTTGTCACATAGATTTAATAGTCTTGATACCACGTTGCGGACTGTTTAGCGACCTTAACGTTTTCGGGGCCACCGAATTGACGGTGTTCAAACCACGGTAATGCGTTTTCAGCTGCTGCGTTGGCATTCTTGAAATTGGTCGTTGCTTCATTTTCGAGGAATTTTTTAACCGCGTCCGTATCAGGATAGTAGTTGACGGCTTCTTTCCAGATGGCACGTCCGCAGAGGAACCCGCTGGCACCGGCATCGGTTGCGAGGTTAACGTTCTCAATAAATTCTTCTATATCCACCCCTGCGCTGAGAATGACCCACGGTAACGTTGATGTTTCATCCAATTTCTGACAGGCTTCCTTCACTTCGGCGAGTTCATAGGCTGATTCTCCGGCATAAAAACTGGCGTTTTGATACTCTGCAGTGTACTTTAGGTCTGCGGGGAATTCCAATTTGAGAATGTCAACCTTGTAACTCGGATCTATGAACTCGGCGACACTCCTGATAACGAGGTCGGGTTTCTGCTTTGCAAAGGCAGCACTTTTCGCCGTGCCTTCAAGGGCATAACTCACCAATTCCAACAAGAAAGGTAGGTCTTGTTTTTCGCATTCGTCACCGACGTGACGTACAAAAGCTTGCTGATGTTCGAGCGTTTCAGCGGAGGCATCCGGATGGTAATAGGCGAGGAGTTTAATAGCATCCGCGCCCGCGCGTTGTGCTTTCGCAATGGTCCAGTTTTCGATCGGATTCGAGAGTCGTTCGTTCTCGGCAACGCCTTCGCTGACATAACCTGATTCTTCGTACGCCAATAGTAAAGCGACATCGCGTGGGATCTCGGTAATAGAATAGGGGTGTCCGTAGATTGGGTCGGTAAGAACAGCGGTCGCATTCGGTGTCAGGATACGCGTAATGAGCGTTTTGATCGCTGCAACATCTTCATATTGGACATCCGTTTTGTCGGTGTTGAGTGCATCTGCGAGTGCTTGTACCATGGATCCACGCTGATCAATTGCCATCATTTTAAAGCGTCCATTCGCATCAGCAAGTTTCATAATGCCTCGCAATTTTCCAGAGGAAATATCGTTCATAAGTTCTCCTTTTCAAGAGTTATCAGTTGTCAGTTCGGTTTTTCTGCGAAAAACCTTTCAGTTGTCGGTTGAAGAGGGTTTCTGTGGCGGGTACATCTGCAAACGGAACTGCCACAAGGTGACTCTTATCGTAACATCCGAAAATAAATGAACACTTTTATGAAGCTAACCCCCGCTTATCAGGGTGGAATCAGATGGGCATCGCTTCGGTTTGATGCGTTTCAATCCTTATGGGCCTTATGGGCTTTACGCTAACTGAAAACCGCAAACCGAAAACTGACAATCATTTAGTATTCCCGTTCGACGAAAAAATTAATTAGCGATAAAAACAGCTGCTTTGCTTGTCCATCACGGAGGTGATTAAAATTATTCTTAAACCTTCCAGCGGCTTCCTGTAAGAGTGCTTGAGATCGTCGCTGTGCGTAGGTGATGGATCCATATTTACGCATCAACTGTAGCACGTTCTCAATTTCTGCCTCGGTTTTTTCTTCACGCGGGCGCGCCATCATGTCAATTACCTGCTGTGCTTCGGTAGCGGTGCAGGCGTTGATAAGATGAATAAGGACGAGGGTGCGTTTGCCTTCACTAATATCACCAGCGATCTCTTTTCCGTATCTGCCGACATCACCGATAAGGTTTAGGACATCGTCTTGAATCTGGAAAGCGACTCCAATCGCTTTACCGAGTTCTATGAGTCCATCTATCTCTGTTTCAGTTGCGCCGCCGATGATTGCGCCGACGCGACACGGCGTGATGCAGGTGTACCAAGCGGTTTTCTGGACGCACATTGTCAAGTAGTCGTCTTCGTCAAGATTCCACCGATTATCGCGGACCCAACTCAGTTCTATGTGTTGTCCTTCAACGACTTGGTTGCTGAGTTGTATAAATTCAGATAAGATGCGGAAGGCGAGTTCGTGTCCAAGAATTTCGGTGTTTCGGTGTAGCATTTCCCACATTTTGCAGTGGAGTGCGTCTCCTACGTTAATCGCCATGGGGATTCCGTGTTTTTGATGAAGGCACGGTTCTCCGCGTCGGAGTTCGGATCCGTCTTCAATATCGTCGTGTATGAGGAGCCAATTCTGGAGGAGTTCAAGGGAGGCAGCGGTATTAACAGCGCGTTCTGGGTTTCCCCCGAATGCCTCACACATCAGCATGCAGAGCGCGGGACGTAACCCTTTTGCGGCGCGGCGCGGATAGTCTAACATCATCTGGTACAACTGATGCACATCCGGGTGCTCATGAGCCGTCGGGAGAAAATCAAAGATACAAGCATCAACCTTACTTTTAATATCGCTGAGGTAGGTAGTAACAAGGTGTTTTGTTGGTGAGATATCTTGTCCGTTTTTCTGCATTGTTTCCCTTACATTTTGCGCCGTTCTCTTGGTTACTCAACCCTCCCTATTTCCTCGGGCCTTGAGCACAAACGCCAGACTTTATCAAGCGTCAGTCTACAGATTTCGCTTCTAAATTATACCACATGGTATTGTGAAAATCAAATTTTTATTGAACAAGCATGAAAAAATAAAGTCGTTATTCCGTTGTCAATAATGTTTGGTATCGTTCTGCTTGTGCGTCGGTGCCTTTGATAATCTCGTAGGACATATTACTGGCACTCGCTCTCTGTTGTGTCGCCGTTGCTTTCGCTTGGACGATCCGGTCGTCAATCTTGTTATCGCCCTTCACTTCCACAATCACCCACGAGCC
>RKRO01000285.1 GCA_007571355.1 Candidatus Poribacteria bacterium
TATACACACCCGTTTTCACAAAAGCGGGCGCGTAGGGGCGAGGTCTCCTCGCCCCTCAGAAAATCAAAACCTACGATATAGTAAAGCCCGGAATTATTGAAACACATCAAACCGGAGCGATGCCCCTCTGATTCCCCCCTGACAAGGGGGGGAGGGGGGTTGTCTTCCGAAAAGTGTGCATTTATTTCGGATTTTACGATAACTGACAACTATTAAACAACAAACGCCCACCGAAATCGTCGTTTCAGTGATGGGCGTTCCAATAAAAACTATTTATCTGCTCGTAATTAACCCACCACAGCACAACGCATAGGAATAATAATGAATATGGCGCGCAAACCCGTGACAGCAGAGATGCTCTCTTGAGACGGGGCATTGTAGCGCACAGACTCCCTATATTGCCAGGTCAGTGTGGTAAGCGATTTTTTGTCCATATCTCGTTTGTCGCGTTTGAATAACGCGTGACATTGTGCAAATTTCGTCAGACATTGATGAAAATATATACACCTTAATTAGAATACCACATTCTGTAAAGGATGTCAAACATTTTTTTCTTGCAGAACCTAAAATTTAAGGTATAATATAAGAAAAAACTTGGATAACAAGAGAGATGATAACTTGAGGAAGAAACGAAATCGCAGCAAAAAAAAGAGAAATAGCACACTCCAGCGGATTGCATCAAAAGCCTTAGGTGCTTCTGTTGTCCTTTTGAAGGTAGAACCGACCGGACACCGCAGAGGTAAGCAGATACAAGCGGTTAAGGTCGCAGCCGGAAGTGGTTTTTTTGTAGCACCGCACCTGATTGCAACGAACATTCACTGTGTTGTTGGTACAACAACGGTTTTAGTAGAGCCGGTGAATCTATCTGTCCCGTATCCGGTTACCGAGGTGGTCGCGTTTGATGACAAAACCGACCTGGTCATCTTGCAGATTTCGACTGAAGGGATACCGCTGCCGCTCGCCGACAGCGATACTGTCAAGAAAGGTGAACCAGTTTACGCAATCCGATGCACGGGGGGCGGTATAGAAGAGCGGGGTGCCAGAGGTGCCGTCACGGAAGCGACGGTGCACGGTGTCCGGTATAGCGACACACATCTGCGTTTAAAAACCGTGCTCTCCCCGGGGAATAGCGGCGGGCCCATCATAAACAGGGCAGGTGAAGTTATCGGCATCGCCGTTGCGGGCAGCTCCTCCCCGACTGGGACCGGGGCAGACGATGTTCGGGAATTCGCTTACGCGATTCCTTCAAATGCCGTCAAGACACTACTTGCGGAAGTGGGAGCCGTAGAGCCTCTTGAAACATGGAAACAGCGTCCCCGAATACGCGCGTATGTCGAGGCTTCTCAGGGATACATCAAGCAAAAAGAGAGACAATATGAGGCAGCGATAAAACACTATACAGATGCCCTGCAACTCAATCCGGATTTAGCGGAAATCTATCACAATCGCGGAACTTTACAGAATCTCCTCGGAAAACCCGAAAGTGCTATGGCTGATTGGGATGCCGCCTTGGCACACAATCCAGACTTCACAGAAGCATACTTCAATCGGGGTGCCGCGAAAACGACTTTAGGAGACTTTGAAGGCGGCATTGTTGACTGTACCACTGCGATTAAATGCAACCCAGATGCAGCACCTGCCTACTACAATCGGGCACAGGCGCGGATGGAACTGAAGCAGTACACCGAAGGCATTGAAGATTACGATAAAGCTCTCAGCATCGGACTTGGCAAGGCGGATGCGTATGGCGCGTACTACAATCGCGCGCTAGCCAAGTACCTCCTCGGATTAGACGAAGCGGCACAAGGAGATGAAACGGAAGCCATCCGGCTGTATCATGCAGCGATTCCTGACTATACAAAGGCCATCCAGATCGCCCCCGACCCCAGCCTCGCCAGTAGAAATTACAACAACCGCGGTTATGCGAAGTATCTCATTGCGGAACACGAATCCGCTGATGGAAACATGGAAGAAGCGCGAGAATTCTATAAAGCGGCACTGGACGACAGTGAGGCTGCGATCAAACGCGATCAGCGAAATGCTTATGCATACTGCACACGCGCAGTTACAAAAATCGCTTTTGATCTACACGATGACGCGATCAAAGACTTTGATAAAGCCATCAAACTCAAACCGGATTTCGCACACGCCTATCACCAGCGCGGGCTTGCGAAACAGGCACTCGGGCAGCAAAAAGAAGCGAACACTGACTTTGCAAAAGCAACGGCGTTGGATCCAGATATCCAAAAATAAACCGTATCTGCTTTTTCGCTCCTACATAACCGGCTGCTTATGACATCAAAAAAGGGAACCGAACTTCCACACTCCTGATTTCCGCCAGGCACAGTAGACACGCTTTACCAGCGCGCCTATCAACATAACTATCCGACTTTTTTTGCCTTTTGGACTTCTTCTCTGGCACTTTCAAGTAGATGCAACGTCTCTGGAAAGAGAGCGTAGAGTGCTTCGTGGAAGGCAAGGTATTCGTCTGCATCATCGGGGAGTCGAAAACCTCCAAACATCAATTTCTTTTCGCCTGCAACCACAATATCAACCTCTGGAAGATCGCCAAACTGTTTGATTAACTTTTCTCTATAAATTTTAGCAAACAGTTCCGAATCATCGGTCTCTTGCATCAGTTTATCTTTGAGATATCCCTCAAGAGATTTTAGGTTAGACTCGTTCGGCCAAAGAACGTATCGTGCTTTGGCATAATCAATCGACGCATCAAGGGTTGTGATGAATCCCCCGGGTGCCAATAATCGTTTGCGCTTGTGTTCCGCAACAATATGAACGGCTGGAATGTTCCCGAATTGTTGGACGAGCTGCGCGTGAAAATATTTGGCGTGCCGATTAGGGTTCTTCTGTTGAAACCAATTAGCAGGAAGTTCTAACGCCATCAGCTCTTGAACCTCTTCATCGCTGATGTCGTAAGTGAGATCACTGGTGTCGTAGAGGTCGGTTGGCAGGACGATTGGCTCTAACGGTTCCGTTGCGTCCGGAGCTACCAAAACTGACGATTTCCTACCCTCAGGATCACCACAGCTGACGAAGAATGTCAAACTGACGAGACATACAAAAGTGATCAAGCCTACAA
>RKRO01000302.1 GCA_007571355.1 Candidatus Poribacteria bacterium
CTCCCCGGACCGCCCCAATCACCTACGATTTGGAGTTCGTGTTCCCTTTCCACTAACCCATCCTTGGTATCCGTGGAGAACCGGTTTTCTAACTGAAGGTCATTCGAGCAGGTATGCGGAATGGTGGATTCCATCGGATTCTGTAAACTGCGCCAGCGCGGCGCAGCGACTGCCTCCTGCGGTGTCATTCCGAAATCGACGACGTGCGTGACGAGTTGCAAATTCGTTTGGACCTGTGTATCCGCACCGGGTGTTCCACACGCCAAAAACGGTTGGCCGTCCTTCGTAACGATGACAGGGTTCATGGTATGCCGGACGCGTTTCCCCGGCATCAAGCAGTTCGGGTGTCCTTCTTCCAGATGCCAATAGGTCATGCGATTGTTCAAGAGGATCCCTGTATCTCCTGCAACCAAACTGGAACCGAATCCGGATTGGATACTCTGTAAGACACAGACAAGATTTCCTGCACGGTCTGCGGTACAGAAACAGGTCGTATCTTCGTGTGCCTCTGGGCCTCCGGCTGGCACATCAACAGCAGCCTTCTCCAAATCAATCCGTTCTGCTTGTTGGGCGGCGTAAGATTTCGATAACATCCCCTCCAACGGGACATCCACCCAATCTGGATCCGCCATATATTTTTCGCGGTCGGCAAAGGCGAGTTTTTTCGCCTCAACCATGAGATGGACGCTTTCAGCGGTATTGCATCCCAAAGTTTGCAAATCAAATAGCTCAACCATGTTTAATTCCTGAAGCAAGATATGACCGCTTGAATTAGGCGGCATCTCATAGACTTCGTACCCGCGATAGTTGACATGTATCGGTTCAGCCCAGTGTGCGTGATAATCCGCGAGGTCTTCGGCGGTCAAAAGTCCATCGTAGGCGCGACTCAATTCACCGATAGCCTTAGCGATTTCACCCGTGTAGAACACATCCCGCCCATGTTTTGCGATTTTTCGGAGTGTGGCACCAAGATTAGGGTTAGCCATGAAATGACCGGCGGGGATAGGTTCACCATCGTTTGTGAAAATAGCACGACTGTCCGGCTCGGCAGCGAAGCGGGCGTTCTCGCCTTTAAGTCCACCCGCGAGTCTATGACTGACTGGAAATCCCTCTTCACAGAGTGAAATTGCGGGTGCGAAAACATCTTCTAATTTGCGGGTGCCGTAGCGTTCATGTGCAAGAAGCCATGCATCAACAATTCCCGGTACAGAAACGCTCCGTATGCCCTTCATCGGGATCCCGCCGGCCTTGAGATAGGTTTCTCGTGTTGCGGCGCGTGGTGCGGGTCCAGTGCCGTTTACTGCTTCAACCTTCCCGGTCTCCGCCCAATAAATGAGGATAAACCCATCGCCGCCGAGCCCAGAGCCAGCAGGTTCAACCATACCGAGAGCGGCAGCGGTTGCGATGGCTGCATCAACAGCATTGCCGCCTGCCATCATTGTCTGGATGCCTGCTTGTGAAGCGAGTACGTGTCCAGAAGTAACCATTCCGTTTTTACCCATCACAGATGGGCGAAACGCTGATCCATGTGGAGATTGCATTTTTTTTACTTTCCTTGCAGTTCGGTTAGGTGGGTCAGGAAGAAAACAAATTTGGAAATTTCATCTTTTCATTAAGCAAGCATCTTCTTCGCAAACGTTTCAACATCAATCCGTTCGTGTGTTCGCGCCGATTCGTTGCACGCTTCCATCAGTATCCAGGTGCCGAGGGTTGTATCTTGCATCCAGTCTCGGTCTGTCCCATTGGCAATTGCTTGGGCAAATGCATCGAATTGGAGTCTATCATCCTCTATAAGTCCGGCGTGTAAATCTTGGAGGTTTAAATCTTCAACGGTCTTACCGAGTCGGAAGAGTTGGAGATGTCCTGCATCTCGTCGGAGATCGCCCTTTTCGCCGTGAAAACTCCAGTGTCCGCTCCAACCGAAGGGCGATGCGTGTCCTGCACGCGTTCCCGTATAAGAGAAAGGCGCGCCGTTCGCATATTCCATAAGTGCGTTGCCACCCGCGGTTCCCCACGCATGGATTTGCCCGAGTGCCGGATCCCGACGGTTATGGATATGTGCGGTAACATACTTCGGTAGCCCCTTCGCAGCAACGAGCTGATCAAGTTGGTGACTCGTACCCGCGTGGAAGAAAAGTCCATCTACATAAGCATCAGGTTGTCTGGAATCAGGCCCTGTGTAGAGGTTCTGTCGAATCCAGAACCGGCACTCACCGGCTAACATTTCACCGATACCCTCATCTTCTTGTAGCCACTCACGCATTTTCGCCGCGGCAGGATTCCAACGTTTGTTTTGTCCTTGAACCAGCATCAAGCCGGGGTTTGCTTTATGTGCTTGGATAATTTCATGAAATTCTGCCTGTGTCGTTGCGATGGGCTTAACACAGAGGGTATGCATGCCGAGATTTAGGCTTTCGACAAATAACTTGGCGTGAACGGTCGTTGAGGCGTAGATAAGGCACGCCTGTGCCTCGTGTTTCTCTTTTGCCTCAGTTATTGTTGTGTAGATACGTTCCGCCAAGTCTTCAGGTGCGTCATCTATTGATGCAACCCCTTCCCGTGCGGCTTCAAGGTTAATATCCACACACGCGACAGGCTGTAACCCCTGCGAATTGACTTGTGCTTGTAGACGACCGTGAGCGAAATGGGTGCATCCCACGTGGATAGTCGGGATTGGCATTCCTGAAACTCCTTATATTGGCCTTCAGTTATCAGTTGTCAAAAAAAGGGTTTCGATTTGTCCATATATTTGGATATCCAACCCCCTAAATCGGACAAGTAGGTTAGGAAAACTCAACGACTGGTGGGTTGATGAAATCGTGATATTTCTGCGCGACCCTCCCGGTAGTTGCATCGCCTGCATGAATAAGGACGCGGAATCGAAAGTGCATCTGATCGCCTGCTTTGAGCGTGTAAGAACCATCTTTAGATGGGTCTCCTTCAAAGGTGCCACCCCCGAAGATATTCGTTCCCATCAGTCCGTAATTCCGTACGTGCCAGTATGTTGGATAACGCGGGTTGACGAGATGATCAAACACAGCAATCCCGACAGGTGTTCCGTCAACAACGCCGGAATAATCGCACCAGTT
>RKRO01000041.1 GCA_007571355.1 Candidatus Poribacteria bacterium
CCTTTCGTGTTTACCCAAGCACAAACTGGAAGTTTATGCTACGAAATACCCCCCCCTAACCCCCCCGCAAGCAGGGGGAAATTAGAGATCTATGCTTACGGGAGCCCTGGAATTTTGAGGCCGCCTGTCAATTTGCTCATTTCCGTGGACATCAATTCTTGGGATTGTTGCAGGGCTTCGTTAACCGCTGCGACAATCAGGTCTTCAAGCATTTCGGTGTCTTCTGGGTCAACAACTTCCGGTGTAATCCGGAGTGAGATAACTTCTTGTTGCCCGTTGACAACGGCGGTTACCATTCCGCCGCCGACGGTTGCTTCAACGGTCCGGTTTGCGAGTTCTTCTCGGATTTCAAGCATCCGTTTCTGCATTTGCTGTGCCTGTTTCATCAGGTCGTTCATTTTCATAGTGTTTGTCCTGTTACCAAGCGGTTTACATTCTTATTTTTCACGAAATGCTTGGTACAAATAAAAGTTTCCTTATTCCTTACTATAGGATACGCTTTCCGAATGTGGAAAGCGGTTGTTATTGGGTTTCTAGGACTGTCGCCTCAAAAAGATCAAGTGCAGTTTTGAGTCGTGGGTCGTCCTGTGCTTCAATTTTCCGCATGAGTGGCGTTTTTCGTTCTTCTTTTTCGCTTTCGTCTTGAGAGGATGTGGATTCGGGGGCCGTCTCTAAGGCGACCAATTCAACATTCACAGGGGTTCCGACTTCCTGTTTGATCGCATCGGCAATCATTTTCTTTTCTCCCTCTCCGACCATCGAGAGGTACGAGCGTGAGCATGCGATTGTAACCGTGTTGGTACCGTTCACGGTCGGTACAGCTTTTTCTAACAGGCCTATTTTGACTTTGACCGATGGGATTTTTGATTTGACATCCTCCCAGAATAGCGGTAGATCGGCAAGGGCCCGCGTGGGTGTTTCGGTGGGTGAGGTAGGTGACACGGGTGCATCTGGGGGAACGCGGGGTGTGGTGTGTGCGTCGGCTGTTGTGTTTGCGCCGTTCTTTTCTAAGCCGGGTCGGGCTGATACTGGCGGTTTTTGCTTTTTTGGAGGGGGTGTCTGTGCTGATGCGTTCTGTCTATCCGGTGGCTGAAAATCTGAGGGTAGCGGTTGTCGTTGCTGGGGTGCCGAAATCCCGGCGGTATCAAACTTCTGTTCAAGTTCGGATAGTTTATCGACGATCTCTTGGAGCGGGATCCCCTCATCGATGGCGTTCATCTGAATCAGCGCAGCCTCTAATTGGAGTTGTGCGTAACCGTATGTTTTGATGTCGCGGTCGGTCTGCATCAAAATCTTGATAATTCGTGAAAGCCGGTTTACGGATACCTGTTCTGCCTTCTCCTTGAGTTCTGGCAAATCTGATTTCGGACTCTGGATGAGTTCACTCAAGCCGTTGTCGATGGCTAAAAGGCGCAGATCTCGGAAATAAGCGACGAGTTGAACGAGGCATTGGGATAGATCGGTCCCCTGTTTCGCGAGGGTGTTGAGCGTTTTTAGGCTTTTCGCGAGGGACCGCTCTATAATCGCTGTTGTCAATGCTCGCAGCAGGGAAGTTGAACCGAGTCCGATAATCTGTTTAACGGTGTCGCCTGTCAAGTCTTTACCTGCGGAGGAGACGAGGCGTTCCAACAGGTTTTCGGCATCGCGGAGACAGCCTTCAGACTGACGGGTGATGAGTGAGAGGACATCCGGATCGGCTGAGACTTCTTCGGCTTCGGCGATGAGTTGTAACCGCTCGATAATCTTCTCATTTTCGAGGTGTCGAAAGTCGAAGTCTTGGCAGCGCGATCTGATGGTTTTCGGGATTTCGGCGTGTTCTGTTGTCGCCATGATGAAGATGACATGGGGTGGCGGTTCTTCGAGCGTTTTAAGCAGGGCGTTGAATCCCTCTTTTGTGAGCATGTGCACTTCATCGATGATATAGATTTTGTAGGTACAGGTGGCTGGAGAGAGTTTTACGTTTTCGCGCAGGTCTCTGATTGTATCGATACCGCGGTTGGAGGCGGCATCCATCTCGAGGACGTCGAGCGATCTGCCTTGTGAGATGTCGTCACAGAAGACGCATTGGTTACACGGTTCTGCGGTCTTGCTGGTGTCGAATTCGGTTTCTTGGATGCGGTTTGGACAGTTGACGGCTTTCGCGAGGATGCGGGCGACGGTTGTCTTCCCGGTGCCACGGGGGCCCCAAAAGAGGTATGCATGTCCGACGCGTTCGGACAGAATCTGATTTTTTAACGTTTTGGTAACGTGCTCTTGTCCGACAACGTCACTGAAGTTTTGCGGGCGCCATCTTTGGGCGAGAACCTCGTAAGACATTGCGCAATCCTCTCTTGCATGATTTAGGTTGGGGAACCGGGTATGGACAATTGTGTCGCTATGCCTCAAAAAAAATGACTATGCACCCAGAGTTGACAAATTCCTCCAAGCGTTGCCCACGTCGTTAGCTCAGGCCAGGCACCCTTGCGTCACACGCGCAACTTATCTACCGCTGCTTCCTTCCGGACCTGACGGGGTTCAACAAGTGCTCGTTGCTCAAGACCCGACCCTCAACACCACGTGCGTGGGACAGACCCCACAGAAACAGGCCGCATACTGGGGGTTCAGTTCTGCTTTAGCGGATTGCAGATACAGGGCACCGCTACCTCCCCACCTAGCATAGTCAAGCCGTAAGTATCTAAAAAAACTGGCGGAGAGAGTGGGATTCGAACCCACGGTACTGCAAAACAGCACACATGATTTCCAGTCATGCCAGTTCAACCAACTCCTGCATCTCTCCGAATGATAACATCACAAATTTTTTTGTAGTTGCCACAGAATCTTTAACAAAATTCCGGTCTCGTTTCGGTTCCCAATTACAAAATGGAGCAGACGGGATTTGAACCCGTGACCTCATCCGTGCGAGGGATGCACTCTCCCAACTGAGCTACTGCCCCACAAACTGACTCTTTCGCTGCGATCCTTGCGCGAGAAGACAGTAAAGAAACGGAGAGAGTGGGATTCGAACCCACGGTGACTTGCGTCACAACAGTTTTCGAGACTGTCCAGTTCAACCGCTCCTGCATCTCTCCTTATGCTGCTATTTTC
>RKRO01000311.1 GCA_007571355.1 Candidatus Poribacteria bacterium
TCAAAGAGACCCGTCTGGGGTTCCGTCATTTAGCGTATGCTATGATTAACTTTCGTATAACTTTCAACCATTCATAAACCGTACTCGCTATGAGTTCAACCTTAAGAAATGCGATTAGATAAATTCCTACAAATCAGCCGTCTCGTAAAACGGCGCACGATTGCGAATACGCTCTGTAGTAAAGGCGCAGTGAGTGTCAATGGATATATCGCCAAAGCCGGGAAGACGCTCTCTGTAGGAGACGTAATTCGTATGCCGCATCCGACAGGCGTTGAAGAGACACCTGAGCCTGAATACGAAGTTCTCGAACTCCCCACCGGAAACGTCTCGCGAGCTCGCGCTGAAACGCTCTACCGTCAGTTAAAATTGTAGCCGTTCCCTGATAGTCTATAGCCATTAGAGAAAGTTGCTAAGTAAGTGGCGGGCTAAAAGTGTTATCAGGCGGTAATAGAAAATGTACCAGACACAAGTTCTTAACTTATAACTTTAAAATGATTCCCACAGAACGCCACGTCCAATCCGAAACTATTACGTTCAAGACGCATACAGCGCGTACCCTAAATAGACCGAAGATTGGAATCACAATGGGGGATGCAACCGGCATCGGTCCCGAAATCATCGTCAAGGCACTCACCCATAAAGACGTATATTCACTATGCCAGCCAATTGTGATCGGGAGCCCCGCTATCCTTGAAAAAGCGTGTCAATGGATACCATCTGTTGCTGATATTTCTACTGGCTGTTTGGAGAAAACAGACACTCCGTTAAGCATTAATGTTATCAAAACGCCGGACCAAGCAGAGGCGATGTATGGGACAATTGATGTGCTTGACACCGCTTTGCTATCGCCCGATGAAATTTGTTATGGCACTATAGATGCTCGCGCTGGTGCCGCTGCTGTCAAGGCAATTGAAGTCGCAACACATCTCGCGATGCTCGGAGCACTTGACGCTATCACGACCGCACCGATCTGCAAAGTCTCCATAAACCGCGCCGGATCCCGTTATCCGGGACACACCGAAATGCTTGCCGCATTCACGAATACACCTGATGTCGTGATGATGCTCTGCACACCTGAAGCGTTGCGCGTGAATACCGATAGTGGTATTAAAAATAAAAAACCCAGTTTTGCGGTCTCGTTTGTGACAAACCACATCGCCCTTGCCGATGTACCGAACGCGCTCTCTATCGAAAAAATCGTGAAGGTTATTCGTATCACGCAACAAGCACTGATTCGCTGTGGTATTTCTGAACCGAGACTTGCCGTTGCCGGACTGAATCCTCATGCTGGTGAAAACGGTATGTTCGGAGACGAGGAAGAACGTTTTATCCAGCCAGCCATCTCACAAGCACAGACTCCAGACCGGATAATAGACGGTCCACTCCCGGCTGACACACTTTTCGTGAAAGCAAATCACGGACATTGGCACGCCGTTATCGTTATGTATCACGACCAAGGCAACATACCGATAAAACTTCTCGGATTTGGGGAATTGGTAAATGTGACCCTGGGGTTACCGATAATTCGCACCAGTGTGGACCACGGAACGGCGTTTGACATAGCCGGTAAAGGTATCGCAAGTGAAACGAGTCTTGTCGCAGCAATAAACTGCGCCGTACAACTCACGAATTAGCCATCAGCCGTTAGGGTAGATTTTAAAATTAAAGAGACACTGCAAAACAACAAAGTTAAAAAGGTTCACCAGCGGAGATCGTCTGTTTTCGCTGGTATCTATTTATTTTTAGAATTCGCAATGGAAAGATCGCAAAATGCCATGAAAAAGACAGTTATTTTTTTCGCTATACTCTTTATATTTGATACTGTCCCGACGCGCGGTGTTATTGGTCAAACACGTTCGGAACCACCGTTACAAACGCTTACAATGACAGCGGACACTTTTACTGCACGCTTCGTCTTGCCAGAACTCAAGCTAACAACACACCCACCCTCTGCTGAAGGCACCCCTGGAACTGGATTAATTGAAATACATTTTGAAGGTGCCGATTGGACACTCGACATAGGCAAACCGCGTCTACCGATTTACACACAGCGCATTGGAATTCCAACCACTGGAACACCAGTCGTTACAGTTATTCAAGCGCGCTCAGAAATTAAAACTGTTGAAAATGTACGTATCACACCCGACGATCCAATTTTCCCGACACTGGATGCTACAGACACCGCGCAAATTTTGCAAGGATTCTACCCGACGCAACTTGTAGAGGTCATCCCGGGTGGTTTTGTACGCGATCAACGTATCGGCAACCTGCAAATCAACCCAGTTCAGTACAATCCGACAACTAAGCAGCTAAAAATCTTTGCAGCTGTAACGTTTCAGGTGCATTTTCCGACCTCCCCAGTAACCGGTGCTATTGGTAACACTGCATCTGTTCTGACCGCGCCTACCGCTTTCCGGGAATCATCACGCGTTTTTGAGACTCTGTTCCAAAGTACATTGTGGAACTATGAACAAGCAAAACCGTGGCGAAAACAACGTCGAACATCTTATGGAACTACAAACGAACGCTATGCCCCTGGTGCTCCGCCATTAATTACCGCCGACACACGCCGTTTTAAAATCTCCGTCACTGAGACAAACATGTACCATATCACCTATAACAATATTAGAACTTACGCTCGCATTGAACCCGAAACTATTGATCTGAGTACACTTCGATTGGAGAGTAGCGGGCAGAAGCAAGGGCTCTATGTCTTTGATGAAAATGAGAACGAGACACTTGACCCGGGTGAAAAGATCGTCTTTTACGGACGTGCCTTAGCGGACAACAAGTTTAGCGACACAAACGTTTACTGGCTCCGATTCGGTTTGCGCGGAGAACCCGCCCCTGCTTTTGAAACGTCTCACGTAGAAGTGCGGGACGCGGCACCGCAAGCGCGAAACGCGCCAAAACCGATAGCCTTTTTAGGGCGCATCCGGTTTGAAGAGAACAGGCATTATGATACTTTGGAAGCCAGAGATATTAAATCTGAACTCGCAGATCACTATTTCGGCGTTGCCTTTCGCGGTGGCAGCTTAGAGACAAGCCGAAAAGATTTCTCAATCGATCTGCCTATGGCGATCGCGCGAGGAACGATTGACCGTCCCGCTGCGCTGCGTATCAAATTCCAAGGCGCGTCCTATAAAGCGAATGCAGGACACGAAGCACGTATCAGTTTCAACAGTCGTCAACTTGGCGTAATTGAGAAATGGAGGCGGCAAGCTCATCAAACCGCAACCCGTGATATTCCGGATGAACTTGTCCATCATAATACCACAAATTTTATGCGTATCGAGGCACTTGATAAAAACAAGACACCGCCAGGTGCTTACGATTTCTACCTCGACTGGTATGAAATAGACTACTGGCGGACTTTTCAGGCAGATAACAACCGTCTCGAATTTAATACGAATACTGAACCACGCCACCGGGGCCAAGTTCAATACCAAATCGCAAACATTGCCGATGAAACAATAGACGTATACCAGTTGGGTGAAGGGGGCGTTACGAGTAAACTCACCGGCGGGGCCGTTTCTCCAGCAGGTGTCAAACATCAGATCGTCTTTGAAGATACCGTCAACCAAATTGAACGTTATTATGTCATAGGCCGGAGCCGTTATCGAAGCATCAATGCACTCGTTCCTATCCCACCGACATCGTTGAAAAACCCCGGCAATCAATTTGACTATATCTTCATCACACACCCGAATTTTGCCGAAAGCATTACGCCGCTCGTCGAATTCCGCAGTTCACAAGGTTTGAAAACCCTCATTGTTGATATTAACGACATCTACAATGAATTTAGTGACGGACTCTTCAACCCGTTCGCCATCCAGAAGTTTCTGCGCTACGCCTATCACAACTATCAGCAGCCCGCGCCTACTTACGTGCTCCTCGTTGGCGATGCACACTACGACTACAAAAACGCTACTGATGAGATCTACCGCCGAGATGCGACATTTCCCGGTACTTATAAAACCTATCCGAATTTTGTGCCGACATACCACGGTTGGGCACCCGCAAGCGGCGAAACTGCCATGGACCAGCGCTTTGTCAACGTCAGTGGTGATGACCCGCTGCCCGATATGCTTATCGGAAGACTCTCTGTACAAACACCCGATGCCCTCACAACGATGGTTGAAAAGATCATCGACTACGAGGAAAACCCTCAGATTGGGGTGTGGCAAGGCACGCTCATTCAGGTCGCAGATAACGAGATAGACCACCCAAGCGACGCAGAATTTGAGAGATCCCGTGATGAACTAATACAAGAAATTATACCTGTCGGATATGACACCCGCCAAATCTATCTCCGAAGGATTAAAAGTCCTGACAACACGCGCAGAAAAATCCTTGCTGAAATTAATAGAGGCGCGCTCGCGATTGAATACGCCGGACACGGAGGCAGCCAGACCTGGGCTGATGAAGCAATCTTCCGCATCGAAGATGTCGTCGGTTTACGGAACCGATACCTCCCATTCGTCATTACAACGACCTGTCTCAACGGACAATTTGATAAACCGCAACAAGCTGGAAATTTCTGTCTCAGTGAACAATTTCTACTCGGCAGGTACGGGGCAATCGCAACCCTTTCAGCGACACGGCTCACCTACGGTTCAGCAAATGCAGCGTTTGATATTGACCTCTTTGAGTCACTTTTTCGGGTTCGGCAGGCAGCTCCAGAATTAGCACCGAACGCTGCCGCCTTACAAGCGACGATAGGATACATCGTGGCTGATGCCAAAATCAGTTTTCTCAATCGAAACAAAAACCCAGATTGGATCCCCGGCACCGAACAATACACACTTTTCGGTGATCCAGCATCGCGTCTTGCACGTCCGCAACTTGATGTAAAAGTCGAGTTGGAACGCGTCGCACTTAACAATACACACAAGATTGTTATCAAAGCAAATGAAGTGGGCGGGCTCCGAAATTCTGGAATTGGAGGAGCGGAAGGCGTGAGTTTCACACATGCATCCAATTTCAGCACTGAAAATCTGACAGCTTACGCAACCTTCGCAAATAATTTTGACGATAACCTGCGCAATGAACTCACGCGACAGGCGGGCAGCAGGGCATGGCAAGGGGAATACGGCACAATTCGGATTGATATTCCTAATAACGCCATACCCGGCGGAGGTTTTGCACGCATTTTTGCCTACGACGAGACGCGGGCTGCTGTCGGCGGAACCCGATTCTGGATCGATACACCTGTCGTCTACGACATTCGGGAAACACTCGATGCCAAAGTTACCGATACCCTTAATATCAGTCTCCTCGTCCTTGACGACAAGGGTCGCGGCGGTATACGCGATATAAACGTTTTGTGGGATAATACGGCTGATTATGATGACTTTACAACCCCCATGGTCCCCGCACGTACACCCCTCGGTGATGTCCCACCCGGCGGACAATGGTATGAACTTGAAACGCCGATCCCGCTGCCGAGACGTGGAAAACAGATACGCTACAGAATTTACATCACCGACAGCGATAGACACAAGGTCACAATGCCATCGGACATTGAACGCTACATCGTCAGGCTTCCTGAGGGACCCAATATCGCTATCGGCACTGACAAGACAGATCGAGCATACATTCGATATATCTTTGATGAAGACAAGAACAGTTACCAACTCATAGCAGAATTAATCAATAACGGCGGCAGGCCTGTCATAGCTGATTTTGAAGTCGTATTTGCCGCAGGAAACCCTGATGCTGATGGCGATCTCATCCTTGACGAAGATGCTGATATTATTGGGACTGTAACCGTCAAAGCCACCGATTGGATGGAAGGCACTTATGTATGGCAACGCACAACAGCCACCCTAAATCTGAAGGCACCCCTTGAGACAGGAGTCCATAACATTTTTGTCCTCGCCGACCCAGAAGACCCAAGTGTTGAAGACAAAATCAGCGATGGCAATGTTGAAGAGGATAGAGTCTTTGATAACAAACATCATGTCTCTTTGGTCGTTAACGACTTTAACTATACACAAGAAGCGTTGACTGCTTTTAGTTTGGACAGGGCGTTTTTCATCTATTTCCCCGAAAACGCACTCGAAACGAAAACAAAAAATGCAAGCGGTATCCCGCTCGCTGTTACCTCACAATTTCCCGCGGAACCGACGCAACCCGACCTTCAATTTGCGCCGATTCCGCGTGTTGCTGCCCTCCGACGAGGACTCATACGGCAAGGAGAAGCGGTCGCCCAATACTACGAACCCGCATTTCGGACAGGTGCCACAGCACTCGCGCAACCGACAAAACTTAAATTCCGTTTTGATGTGAGTGCTTTGGAAGACATTGTACAGAAAGAGACCGGAATCCCACGGAACAATCCCGTATTTGAATATGAACTTACCCAACTTGCAAACCAATTGGCGATCTATGCATGGCAAGCAGACGTAAACCCCAATCCTCCGCGGGGACCAACACACTCTGCAGGAGAGGCAGCCGTTAAACTGTCCGCCTGGCGCCGTCTGCCATCACAAATTAACTATACCCCAGAAGGCGACTTTTTCCTCGAAAATTACGTCACACCGACACAGGTAGCAAATGGGAGCCAACAAGAATTAGCGTCCGATGCTATTCGTATCAACCCGAATCTTACACCTGTGGCAACTTGGATTATAACTTTTCTTGATGACGACGAATACGAGGTGTTTTTCAAGCGGAAGGGGCACACAACAATCCAAAAGATTGACCGCATTGGACAACTCGATAACCCGTTCAGGGAGGAGGTGTTCGGTTTAGAATTACGGATTCCGCGTCAAGAAAATCTGCCGCCTGATGTCAACTACACTTTTGAATTTGGCGATATCCTCGCTTTTGAAACTGACTATGATACTGAAGGTAATATTGTGCTCACAGAGACATGGCATGCGAATCGCGGGAACGGCAAGGCGACGGTGAATAACAAACCCGGACCCAGAGGGGAATTTGAGACAGGCGACTGGTTTATCTTTTTCACAGATGCCAACTACTATGAACTTCGAGATGCATCTAACGAACCCGTACATTTACCGAACGGGATCAAAGTCCGTGGGCGAATAAACGATACCTTTGCTATTAAACACCTCGGATTTGAAATCCTGGTCAGTTCGAGCTCCGAAGCTTTTGAATTCGGCGATAAAATTAAATTCAGTACCGCCCACGTCGCAACAATTACGACGGAAGTCACTGAACTTACGCAGTTCGCACTCATGCGCAGCACCGATACCCAGTCACCTACCTTTAACCTTTGGGTAGATGGACTTCAACCGCAGACTGGTAGTGTCATTCCACCGAGACCTGAGATCGCTATCGTTCTGCAGGACGCAAACGGGATTGATACGAAGTTCTTTACCTTTGAAAAACAGAAGGACGACGGTCCCTTTGAACCTATCACTGATTACGAACTCCGGGGACAAGTTGGGCTTCAGATCGTACCGATTGATTATAGACCGGTTCTATTTCCGGGTGAATATATTTTTCACATCAAGGCACGGGATTTCAATGGGAACGCCATCGGCGGCGATGACGGTGTTATTAGCTATAGGTTCTTTGTCATTGAAGCACCGGATATCACAGCCCCTGCTATTGAAATCCAAGTTAAGACACTCAGCACAGGCACAGCACTTGATGAACCTTTAACAGATGGGCTCGTTCTCACGGAGCAACCACACTTCACAATTAACCTCACCGACGATAGCGCACTTGACGAAACCACTTTCCGTTTCAATTTCGGAAGCCTATACGAAACACCTATGCTGTTGGACACCAGCAGCTACTCCGAAACTTTCGATCCTGCAGATCCTGCAAACGCCGCGATTACATACGCCCCCGACCTCGCAAATGGCGAATATCAACTCCATATTACCGCTGCAGATACCAGCGAGAATGTAGCCGAACTCGTTAGGACCTTTACGTTAGATGAAAAGGTCGCGCTTCGTGAGGTTTTCAATGTCCCGAACCCGATGATTGATGGAAAGACGTTTTTTACCTATCATCTTGCACAGGCACCAGACAGCGTCACAATCAAAATTTACAGTGTTAATGGTAGACTGCTCCGGACGCTTGTCGATGTGAGTGCGAATCGCGGCACGAACGAAACCGGATGGGATGGCAGAGATGAAACAGGAATCCGATGTGCCAACGGTGTGTATTTCTACCGCGTTACTGCTCACGCCAATGCTGAAAAGATAGAACAGGTGGGTAAACTCGCGATTCTACGATGAGAATGGCAAGCAGATAGACGCTGGTAGGAGCGAGTTTGCTCGCCACTTCAATACTTTATTGTGAGGAGAATAAACAGTGAATTCACGGACGGAGAATTTGCTGTGTAAGTTTCTCAATCTGCTTTTCGAAGGGCGGTATCCATCAACTCACCGAGAGCTGGCAAAGCGATCAGAAAAAGAATATTGAGAGAACAAGTATCGTTTTCATCAGGTGTCTCCTTTGCGATTTTAATTTATCGTCCTGTTCACAGTATCCCGAATTTATCATAAACTTCGCGCAGCGTCGCACCGGCAAGGAGTGCGTCGCGGGTACGATTCTCTCCGCTCACCTTCTCCAACGCAGCCGATATCACAACTGTTTCCACCATTTGCGGGATAACAACGACACCATCGGCATCACCGAACACAATGTCCCCCGGATTAACCTTGACACCGCCGCATTCGATCGGGACATTGTAAGCGACGACATCGCCGCGTCCATTAGAATCAACAGGCGACAACCCCGTCGTAAAAATTGGGAATCCCATTGCCAAAATCTGCTTGGCATCCCGGATGAACCCATCGATGACAGCACCGCGCGCCCCTCGCGCACGCGCTGCCGTTGAAAGAAGTTCACCCCAGAAACAAATACGCGTACTTCCGTTCGTTGAACAGACAAGAACGTCGTTTTGTTTGAGGCTATCCACAGCTGCAATTTCTTGCTGATACGGTTCATCTGGAATCTCATAGACATCCACACACAGCACAGGCATCGCGCGGCCTACGACGACCGTCTCCGGATGCAGCGGACGAATGGTATGGCGCAGTGCCTGTTCTCGGTAACCAGAGGCATCCAGCGCATCCGAAATCACGGCAGCGTATAACTGTTTTTCCATGAGATCAAACAGTTCCGTGTCGGTGCCCCACGCTCTATTTTTTTCCGTTTCCATTTTTTTTATTCCTTGGGTGCGCCAGTCGGCTATTGGATCCTGGGTGTTAGAGATCCTTAAAGCGTGTGGTAATAACAAGCATTTGCAACGACGTTCTCTTAACTGATAACCGATAACTGACAACTCTTTTAATTAATAATTTTCATAGCCGAATTCTTGAAGACGCGCCGCTTTTTCGGCGACACCGTCACTCAATTTTTCTTTATATGCCAGCAATTTTGCTTCCAATTCGGGGAATTGGAGTGCCAAAATCTGGACAGCAAAGAGTCCAGCATTCCGTGCGCCCCCGGAACCGATTGCCATCGTCCCAACAGGAATCCCCGGAGGCATCTGAACTGTTGCGTAAAGTGCGTCAACACCGTTGAGCGGCCCGCCATCAATCGGTACACCGATAACCGGCAGTGTCGTGTGTGCGGCGATAACACCAGCGAGATGCGCTGCGCGGCCTGCACCAGCTATGATCACCTTCCCGCCTTCCGCTTTAATTCTTTCTGTCCACACCATTGTCCGTTCAGGTGAACGGTGTGCGGATGAAATCGTTATTTCAAAGGGAACCTCAAATTCCGCTAGAACCTTTGCGGCTTCTGCCATCTTCTCTAAATCGGAATCACTGCCCATGACAATACCGACAAGCGCAGTTTTTTGTTTTTGTAGCGACATATCTATATCTGTACCTCTCTTTTGAAGAATTTTCGCTTTAATAATGATTGCGCTCCATTTCCAAAACGCGAGTCCCTGCAAGTCTAAATTCTGAAATCTAAAATGGAATCTATCATCACTGAGTCGAAAACCTTGTATTTATCACTGTCAACCTATAGCTTAACATATCCAACAGGTATTGTCAATAAAAACGGTAAAAGAAACCGAGTAACCCGACACGCGGTTTCTTCGTTGCATTTGTTGTGTCGTTATATCCAACGGTAGCACACTTTCCAAAAGCAGAAAACCGTGTTGGTCAAGGTATCCTTTTTCTGATGTGGTTAACATAGGTTTTCCTCAAATACTATTTTTCTTGACAGTTTAAGCGTTTTTTGGTAATATATCAAATAGGTAGTTAACTTTTGTTTAATAACGTTGAAATGCATCAACCGGAATGCAGATTTTGGTTTGACATGTTTCAGAAATTGTGGTATCATATATAAGCGGACTGCATTTTAATCTGATGATATACCGATGCGGCGGGAGCAAATTTTTTTTACCGATTGCATAAAACATCACAGCTGCAGGGCGATTCTATTTACAAGCCTCGCGCTTGTAACGCGAATGGTTCTGGCACATAACGATTAAATGCTTGCTTAATTTTACTGCTTTTTGCTAAAATAATAGAAAAATTCCCGCAGAGTCAGATAAGGAAGTTAGATGCCC
>RKRO01000040.1 GCA_007571355.1 Candidatus Poribacteria bacterium
ATCCAAACACTGCGAAAGATTAAAAAGAAAAGTTAAGTTATCTTACTATATTTTTTTAAATTATGTCAACATTTTTATTTTTTGAGTTGTTAGTTGTCAGCAGCCGGTTTCCTTTAGCAGTCATGAGAATCTTCAAGAATCAGACACCTGCGTTGCGTCAACAATCCACCGCGCATCCGCGATCCGTGCAGATGCCTCTGATAACTCTGGCTGATAAGTCGCAAATTTCACCCTATCACAATGAGCGAGTAACTGTTGAACCCGTTCAACATACTGGGTCCCTATCTGCACACTCAGCATCGTGTGAAGCAGTGCCGTCGTCGTTAATTCCAGTGCAGGAATGTGATACCGCGCACCGATGTACTCGCGGAGCACATAAGCAATTTGGGTATAATAGGTTTCCACATCGCCACGCGCCAGCAAGTCCGAGGTCTCAATCGCTTGCAACCGTTCGTATGCCACTTCATGCGGCCGCGCGACATCTACCTCTTCATCAACAGGTACCTCCAAGATTTGATCACGTTTTCGGAAATAAAACCACATCGACGCAGCTATGAATCCGAGTATCACCACAGCACCGATAAAATACGGGAATAGCGTCTGTGGCACCTCCAGTGGCGGTTTGATATCGCGCAAACCTCGCCCATCCACGGTTCCCTGCATAAGAATTTGTGTAAGTACAGACATACTTGCTGCAAAAAGGTGTGATACCCCTAACCTACAGGTATTTCTCTCGCGATACGCGGTGCAATAACTATCGACTTCGGTGCTGTTGGACAGGCATACTGACAGACCCCACACCCTGTGCATCCGGCTTCAATCACCGCTACAATACCATCTGCCGTGAGGCGGATCGCATCCGCGCCAATCGGACACGTATCAATGCAGTACGTGCAAGCCACATCCTTCGTACGCAGACAGGTTTCGCCGTTGAAAACTGCCAACCCTATTTTAATATCTTCGGCATAAACGGGCTGCAAAGCACCGCTCGGGCAGACATACATACATGCCAATGAATCACAGATAACGCAAGGTTGTTCAGCAGGGTCAATGTAAGGCGTGTGAAGCAGATCCGCCTGCACCCGCTCTGCTAAAGCGAAAATCGCGTTCGCGGGACAGTTTTTGACGCAATTACCACACCGATGACACTTCTCTAAGAATTCCGCTTCTGGCACTGCCCCCGGCGGACGCAAAAGATTACCCCTACTCGGTGCTCCAGCAGATACATGCCCACTGACCCTGTCATCCAGAAATTCAGCGACGGGTTGCATGATTTGGCTGAGTGCTTCCTTGAAAAAACCGCGTCTCCCTGTTTCACGCGCCATGCTATATCTATCCTCGAAAATCATGGGCAGTGCTGACACCCGGACTACTCTTCAGAAGTCTTCGGAATCCGGTAGCAACATCTGTGACTCCCTTGCATCAGATGTTCTTCCCGAACAATCTTGGCATCCAGAGACTGTCGGAAAAGTGCCAATTCAATCTCACATACATGCGGATATTCCCGCGCAATTACCGCAATCGGGCAGTTGTGCTCGATTAAGATGTAATCGTCTGCTTCCTCATGAAAACGCGCCATGTACCCCTCTTCATCACGGATGCAGGCCAGTTCCTTAACTCGATCGCAGAGCGTTTTACCTTCAAGTCGCAACAGGTATGCTTCCAACTGCGCTTTCATACGCCCACGGAAGACTTTATTGATGAAACCGGGACCGCTAAATTTCGCGACTTCATTCATCAATCCGACAGCAAAACTGGCGTAGGTCGTCGGGAAGAGATTGTTTGCTTCATCGGTTAATCGATAGACATACGGCGGACGGCCGCGCCCCTGCTTTTCTTGATAACGTTCAACCAATCCCTCTGATTCAAGGATCGCAAGGTGCTGACGGACCCCCATCTGGCTGATATGTAAGGCATCTGTTAACTGCCCAATAGTCATATTGGCACGCATCTTCAGCAGCTGCAGAATTCGCACTCGGGTTTCGCTCATTTCACAATTCACGTAATTTTCCTCACTCCATAGCGTCTTACTTATATTATGGCACATTTTCGAAAAGAAGTCAATACGATTTTTTATGTAGCACAAACTTTATGAAGATTAAGAATTTAATTCGGTAATGTCGGAGCGTGCGATGAATCGCCCTCCGACGAATCCACCCGTTTGTCGTAGGGAAACCATTTATGGTTCTCCCATCCATTACCGAAATTCGCTAAACACTTGATTTTTTACGCGCGATTTGGTATCATAACCCCAATTGTCATCTCTATAGCATAATCTATTACGGCGTGCATCTTCGGGCACAACCCAACAGAAGACCATGCGACAAAAACAATATCTTTGACAAAGGAAACAGACATGTCAGAAGCCACACAAACCTATCTCACCCTCGGAACCGAAAGCGAGAAAACAGATAACGGGTTCTATACCGCCCTCAATTACATCCGAGAAAACGCCAACACACAATACGGAAAAGGCAGACTCTTCGAACGACTCATCAGAACATATCTCCTTGAAGACCCCTTCTACCAAAAACGATTCTCCGAAGTCTATCTCTGGTCAGAATGGGCAGGATTCCGTCCCGAATTTGACGTAGTCGACATCGGCATCGACCTCGTCGCCCAAGAACGCGATGGCGGCTACTGTGCCATCCAGTGCAAATGCTATGCAGAAAATAGACGCATTGCAAAAGGCGACCTGGATACGTTCATCTCCGCCTCGGCACGCCACCCCTTTACCGCCCGAATGTTCGTCGACACCGGTAGCGACTGGAGCGCGAACCTACACAGAACCCTCGACGGACTGCAACCGCCCTGCCAACGTATCAGTGCCGCCGACCTCGCCAGCCGCCCTGTGGAATGGCCCGACTTAAGCACCGAAACAGCAGAGCAACTCGAGTATCAACAAGAGACATTCAGCCTCAGACCCCATCAGCGAGAAGCGTTTGATGCCGTTGTGAACGGATTTAAAGACTCAGACCGCGGCAAACTCATCATGGCGTGCGGCACCGGCAAGACCTTCGCAGCACTCCGAATCGCTGAAGAAATCGCAGGTGTTGGCGGGCGGGTGCTATAC
>RKRO01000572.1 GCA_007571355.1 Candidatus Poribacteria bacterium
TTCGCCCCCCCCTACCCCCCTTATCAGAGGAAACAGATGGGCAGCGCTTCGGGGTCGGCTTTCATTTTTTTGTTAAAATAAGCAGTGTCAGATCATCAAACTGGTCGGCTTCACCTTGAAAATCCATAACCGCCTTGTGAAGCGAGGCACGGATTCCCTCAGCGTTTTCATCCTTACACGCGATAGATGCCTCGACAAGTCTTTCTTCTTCATAATAGTCGTCATCTATATTCACGGTTTCTGTGACACCGTCTGTATAATAGACAACGACATCACCGCTCCTGAGCTGGATATGCTCGGCTTCATATTCGGCAATGCTGAGCACCATATCGTTTGGAAACATGCCGAGCGGAATACCACCCACATCCTCACCCAACCACTTGTAGGTGCCATCTTTGCGGATGAGGAGCGGCGGATTATGCCCGGCATTGAGTGTCGTCAAAATATCTGTTTCCGGGTTAAGATGACTGTAGAAGAAGGTCGCATATTTCTCTGCTGTACCGCTGGCATAAAGCAGCGAGTTCAATATCATCGCCATGTTGGTGATTTCGGCGTACAAGGCAGACAGGTTAAGTGTCCCTTGTTTAGCACTTTCCGCCCGCGACAATTCCGAGAGAAGCCCCGCGCGGAGTGTCGCCATCAGCAGTGCCGCTTGCATCCCTTTGCCAGAAACATCGGCGATCGCGAGCCCCCACTGCCCCGTAGGTAAAGGGATACAATCATAATAGTCACCGCCGACAGGGCCCCGCGGTTCATAATGCCCCGCCACTTCGTAGCCGGGGATGTCTGGCAACGTCTCAGGAATGAGATTCACTTGGATTTTACGCGCCTCTTCCATTTCTGCTTGCAACTGACGTGCTTCAAGTGCCTCCTGATGCAACTGCGCATTCTCGAGGGCGACACCCGCCTGTTTCGCAAACGAATCAAGGAGAATTACATCTTCATCCGTAAAGGCGGTAATTCGGCCACCGCGTTCCTCTTTGTCACCAACAACAAGAATGCCTAAGATGTCACCCGCACGTCCCGGAATCGGGACAGCCATCAGATTTTTGCCGCCGAAAAGGGTGTCGCATTCCGGCAGACAGTGCCCGGGAATGCCTTCCTTAACGACGGATGTCAACACTTCTACGGATGTCGATGCTTCAGAGACCGATGCGGCCTCATCATAAGCAATCACGAGTCCATGCGTGTTCGCCTGCCCCGCGCCCTTTTCAAGCAAGTTCTCTGGAAACGCATAACGCAGTTCCAGGTGCTGTTGATCGGTGTCCGTGAGCAGCAGCGCGCCCGCGTTCGCGTCCAACAGCGAAACAGCTTGATGTACCACCTGCTCCGCAGCTTCTTCCGGTTGGAGCAATTGACAGATTTGGGGCGCGCTTTCGGCAAGCATGAATAACCGAAACTTTTCGCTCTGGATGCTCTCCACCAACTGCGAATACGCAAGCCCTATCGACATTTGATGGGCAAGGGTTGTCAGTAATTCCTTCTCCCACGTCTCTAACACATCTCTTGCCAAAAGTTTGCCCAGACCGATCAGACCCAAAAATTCATCTTGAATTTTGAGCGGAATCCAAAACTGTATCTCCAGCGTTTCGGAAAGTTTGGCACACCGCGCGAAAAACGGTTGAAGAGCATCGGGCGGCGCCGTGTGCGCGATAAACGCATGCTGCAGGAACGCCGCGAATTCGTCCGACTCCACACGGATCGGCGAGAAGGGCGCCTCCGGAGTCACCGCAACAACATCCAGATGGTGACCCGTCGGATGATAACGCAGGATCGCACCCCGCCGAATCTGTAACGTGCCCAAGGCAATACGCAGATACGTTTGACTCAATGGATTGAAATGGCTATACCCAGATATTAACGCACTACCCAAATGCTCTAACTCGGATAGACTGAAGATAAGCCGCTCCATCGTCTGCTCAGCGGTACTTGGCATCTTATGGGTTTGCAAACTAGCTCCTAAAGGCTTACTCGGGGCTTTCATAGTGTTATACCCACATGTTGGTTTCTAATTTTATAGATTCGCGATTGCAGATTCTTCGTCTGGGAAAATACCGGCGTATTTCGCAATCGCCATCATGCGAAAGGTGCGTTCCTGCGTAGCGGACAAGCCACAGAAATTCAAGGTGCCCTCACGCTCAGCAAGTGCCTCTATGATTTCAATAAGTATGGATATACCGATGCTGTTAATGAGTGTCGTTTTTTCAAGGTTGATGACGAGCAACGTATAACCGTTCTGAATGAGCTCCTGCGCTTTCTCAGAGAGTTTTTCTCCGAGCGCATCATTCAGATACCCAGCCGTCTCAATTATCGCGTGTCCTTCTGACTCGCGAACTTGAATATCGAATTTGTTCAACAAACCGCTTACCTCCTTAAGCACTTAACAGGGACTTGCAAACATCCGAAAAAAGAGAGAATATGTTAAAAAGATGTCGTTTAGCAACACACTTGACCAGAGGTTCGTGGACTCCCAGAATCGGTTCAAAACGATATTGCCAGCAAGGCGAAAACGACACAACGTCCTATTGCGGGGTCTTCTTTTTTGTAAAACTCACAGTGGTGCCGCTAGGGCTGCTTTCTATAACCACCTCATCCATGAGTGCTTTAATAATCTCTAAACCCCTGCCGCGCTTACGCAAATCGGCATGTAAAGTCGGCGTACCGAGTAAACGCGTGCCGTCTAACGTATCTGCAGTGATACCGACCCCTCGATCAGATATTTTGACCTGCAACTGATCATCCCTCACTAAAAACTGAATATGCACTTCCTTATCATCGCTTTGGCTATGTTCAGAAGCATTAATACACGTTTCAATGATCGCAAGTTGAATCTCTTCGACTGCGTCCGCATTGAAGTCCTTCAATTCAGCAAGGGCAGAGCCCGTTTGCGCTGCAGCAAGTTCCATATCAGGGGACATAGGTATCGTGAGGAGCACTTTATGTTCATCTGACACGCTGCTTTAACCTCCTTGCTATGGCTTGTCATTATATAGGAAACCAACAAAATTCATCTAAATATGTGATTTGCCTGTATCCAAACACTGCGAAAGATTAAAAAGAAAAGTTAAGTTA
>RKRO01000276.1 GCA_007571355.1 Candidatus Poribacteria bacterium
ATGTCAACCTCAAGATTGACGCTGGCGCCGGTCCGCTTCGTCCCTAAAGTTGTGACCTGCTTTGTATGCGGAATCAAGGCGACTTCAAAGGCATCTGCGTGGATACCTGATACTGTTAAGCTGATACCGTCAACAGTGATAGAACCTTTGTAGGCGATGTAGCGTCTGATATTGTCGATCATTGTTACCTGCATCAGGGAGGCATCGCCTTCGTCTTTCCACCCGCAGATCGTCGCAACCGCATCTACGTGTCCGAGTACAAGGTGTCCGCCTAATCTATCGCTTAACCGGAGTGAGCGTTCAAGGTTAACTTTTTCACCGACTATCCGTTCACCTAATGTTGTGCGGCGGAGCGTCTCAGCGGATATATCAGCAGCAAACGTCTCCGGTGTCAGCGTCCGGATCGTAAGACAGGCACCATCAACAGCGATACTGTCCCCGATCTCCGCGTCAGTGAGGACATCACTCGCCTGAATTTCAAGGGTGGCACCTTCGGAGAGATGCCGGATATGTCTGATAGTGCCGATTGCTTCGACGATTCCGGTAAACATATTACAGATACCCTTCAATAAGGAAATCGGCATCAAGCATCGGCGTGATACGGATCCGTTGCAGGTGGGGCACATCGATGAGTTTCGCGAACCCTTCACCGCCGATGGGGCCCGGTGCCTTTCGTCCACCGATAATTTTAGGGGCGATAAAACACATCACCTTATCAACAACACCCGCAGCAACAGCGGAGGCGTTAATTTCGCCGCCCCCTTCTATCAGGACGCTTGTTATTTCACGTCTGCCCAATATTTCCATCAACCCCTTAAAATAGACTTTGCCTTCCGATGCGGGTACGGTTACAACCTCCGCGCCTACCTTTTGGAGTGCCGTAACGTTTTCTGCGGGTGCATCGGGTGTTACAGCGATGATGACCCTTGCACTGCTTTCGGCGTTGAAAATGCGTGCGTCTGTAGATGTTCGTCCGTGTGAATCCAACACAATCCGAGTCGCGTCCTGTCCTTGTCCATCTTGCAATCGTGTCGTCAATGCCGGATTATCATGTTCGACAGTGCCTCTGCCGACGAGAATTGCGTCTACCACATCCCGAATCTCATGCCCGCGTTGCCGCGATGCCTTGGACGTAATCCATTGTGATTCACCTGAAACGGTCGATATTTTTCCATCAAGGCTCATGGCGATCTTGAGCGTAACAAACGGCAGGCCGGTCTGAATATATTTTGTGTGAACCTCGTTTAATTTTTCTGCTGCCTGCTGACACACGCCTACATGGACACAGATGCCCGCCTTTTCAAGTTGATGAACACCCTTGCCTGCGACCTTCGGATTCGGATCGACTTCTGCGATGTAGACTTCAGCGATACCGGCGTTAATGAGTGCTTGTGTGCAAGGCGGCGTGCGCCCCCAATGGCAGCAAGGTTCAAGATTCGTGTAAAGTGTCGCGCCTTTGGCGTTCTCGCCTGCGGCGTTCAGCGCATGGACTTCGGCGTGTGGGGTTCCCACTTTCTGATGGTAACCTTCACCGATGATTTTACCGTTTTTTACAATAACCGCTCCAACGAGCGGATTGGGGCTGGTACGTCCTTTTGCTTGCCCCGCCAACTTCAGTGCGCGTTGCATGAAGGCTATATGTGCTGCGTCCATAGCAATATGTTATCCACACCCGATGTCTGTTTCTACATAGTATACCATATTTGCGTTAGAAATCAAAAGCATTTCTTTAGAATTCCGCCACCGCTTTCAAAGATTCGAGAACTTCTGTCTGTTGGACGAGATCGAATTGGTGCGTGCCGATATACATGTATCTGATAATGCCTGCTTTGTCTATGATAAACGTCGCTGGGCGTGCGATGTTGTATGCCTCTAAACTCAGCCAATGATAGACACCGTAACTTTTGATGACACCTCGCGTCTTGTCGACTAATAGCGGGAATGTGATTCCATTTTTTTTGACAAAGCCTCGGATCTCACGGGGCCACTGTCCAGCGATGGCGAGCGGCGTAGCGGTATACATTTCATAAGCCGCGATATTCTCCTGCACTGCCGACAACTGGCGGCGACTGTTGGGTCACCAGGTTCCTCGGAAGAAGGTGAGGACGACGTGTTGTGCGTTCTGGTACGCTTCAAGCGAGACTTCTCTCCGTTGATGCGACGGGAGCGTGAATAAGGGGGCTGTATCACCGATGCTGAGAATTTTATTTTTTCGTGGCATGGGGATATTATATAGGAAACTGCGGTTGGTGTCAAATGTTTAGCATTTGGAATGCAGGGCGATTTAGTTTGGGAATTGATAGAGATTTTTGCAAGAAAAGAATTGACCTTTCCCTTCCCGCTGAACGAATTACCGGTAGCCCCCAACTTAAAACGCCTGCCTTTATCAAAATGGTACGTGAGTTTCCCCGATTTACCGGGGACAATCCCCGATGCTGCGGTCCGTATAGCTTTGGGCATTCCGTTCGTGGCAAGTTCGCTGTCGCTTTCAAACAGGATGAAAGCCCCCGCAGCCTCCGCGCGCCCCATCCAGAGATCAACAGTGAGTATGCCGCCATCTTTAAACGTTGTCGCATCAATCTCAACAACAGTGTAATCTTGATATTCAGCGTCTGGTGTCCGGAGGATATTCAAAACATCTCGCGTAGGTTCCGCATCGTTGAGTGTAATTATCTGTGTCTGTGCGGTGAGAAATCTCGGCACATATTCGGATGGATTTGTATTTGGGGTGAACCCACTGCCGCTATTGGGTATAGTAGACTTGCCGATTTGGGTGCGTACATCCGGTTTCGATGCAAGATTTAGGACAATTGGTGTATCAATGAGTTCTACTGTCATCTCCGATGTGGCATCGAAGTTGTAAGGCTGTTGGAAACGCGTTAGATACTCGTGGCTGACACCAAGTGCCAGCACCACGAGGGCAAGGGTTGAAGCAGCGATCGCCCACGGAATGAACGGTTTACCACCGGAGGGTACCACGGGTGCGATGCGTGAGATTTCTTGCATGATATTCTCGGTGAGATTCACCCTGATTTGGAACTCTTCAAGGGCTTCTCGGATCATCGGTTCGGCTTTTTTGAGACGGAGCCGGGCGCGGCGGAGTCGGCTCTTAACTGTGCTTGGCGATATGCCTAAAAATCGGCTAATCTCTTCACAGGTCATCTCTCCGAAGTAGTGGAGTGTAACAACGGTACGCTCACTTTCTCGGAGCCGTGCAAGCAATTTATGGACGATATTGCGTTGTGCCTCTGTCGCGGCTTTCGCTTGTTCCTCGGCAATATATTCGGAGTAGGTCATCTGATTTAACAGATCGCCGTCCGTTTCTTCCAACGATTGCGTCTGCATCCGTTTCTTTCTTAGCCATGCGTGGCATTGGCGCGAGGCGATTCTGTACAACCAACCCTCAAACCGATGTGGATCCTTCAGGCTCCCCAGTTTTTTGTAGACTTGCAGGAAGGTGTCTTGTGTAACCTCTTCGGCGATGTGGAAATCACCAATTCTCCGCCATGCAAGCGCGTGGACAGGCTTCTGATATTTTCTTACCAATTTCGCAAAAGCCCTTTGGTCGCCTGCAAGGATGCGTTGGATTAATGCAACATTGTCGTTTTTCATGCGTTATCTCCGAAGAAGGCTATCAGTCGTCAATGGGATAGCGATTAGCCATCAGTCAGCGAAGAGGTTTAGGTAAGTCCTGGCAGATTCTAACATAGACCTTAATCCGTTGGGACAATTTTATTCAGATCCCAGATGAAAACGGTGCCATCTGAACTTCCACTGGCAAGCATATCGTTTCTCACGAATGCCACAGCACTGATTTTGCTTGTATGGTTTGAAAAGGTATGAAGGTGCTGTCCAGTTGTGAGATCCCACAATCGTACCCTTTGGTCAGCACCACCACTTGCAAGTATTTTGCCACTTGGCGAAAACGCCACCGAAGTGACTGTGCCTGCGTGTCCTTTCAGGATCCACAGAGGATCTCCGAGATCCATATCCATCCGTAGTGGTTCCGTATCTTTAATTTTCCAGACCTCTATTGTCCAGTCGGAACTCCCAGTTGCGATATATTCACCGGAGGGAGAAATCGTTAAAGCGACGATTTTTTCTGTATGTTTTGTGAAGATAGGGGCAAGTTCTTTACCGGTGCCAGTCTCAGACACAGACAAAAAAACAGCGAATTCAAACCTGTCTGTAACAGCCGTTGTTATTTCAACAACAGCCATTGTCATTTCAACTGCCTGTGCAAAGGTTTCGCCATATTGTGAGAACGCCACTGTCGTAATTGACTTCACTATATCTGATGAGGAGGTTCTGTTACTCCAACGGCCGCCATCACGCGAGTACCACGACCGAAGCATGTTGTTTTTGCTACTTGCACTCCAAAACTTTTCTCCCTCCAAAGAAAAAGCGACAATATTAACAGGTGCCGCGTGTTCTTCGCGGGTCCGTCTGAGTTTTCCCGTCTCCGCTTCCCATAACCGCACCGTCTTATCTGAGCTGCCACTGACGATCAGTTTGCCGTTTGCAGAAAGGGCGACCGCCTGCACCGCATCCGTATGTCCGGAAAGCACCATCAGTTCTTTATGGGTATCCGCATCATAGATATGGATATTGTTCGCTGCAGCTATCGCAAGTTGATTCGCGGATTGAGAGTATGTCATAGCATTAATAGGTCCCTGACCGGTGTTAATTTGCGTGATGGCGTATTTAGGTAACCCCTCGGCAAAACCATTTACGAGAAACATAGCAAGGGTTAAAAGGAGCATAAAACTTACTAATTTGGTCATCTTCATTTTTCGTATCCTTTTCAATTTAGGACTTACACAATTTGCTGATGAGGGCCTACGGCCCGCAAGCCGCTGGGTTTTTGCTTAGAAGAAACGCCCAAGCAAAAACGGTATTTTTCAAGGTTTTAAACCTCGCCAGCAAAGGGCGTTGCGTAAGTCCTGTCATTTATCAGTTGTCATTTATCAGCAGTTGGTTCTACAGAAATTTTTGCGAGGAACCCGTTAATTTTTCCTCTCTCGCTGGCGTTACCAATAGCGCCTAACTTAAAGATTTGGCCGCGATCAAAAGGATACTCGACCACTTCCCTGTGATTCGTTGGAATATCCCGTACGGAGGCAAGGGCATTGTCAGGTGCAAGTTCTGTAGTGTCCTCAGCAAACAGATCAAACGACCCCGAAACTTCGGATTCGCCAACCCAGACATCAATCGTAAGCACACCGCCCTCTTTAAAGGTTGTCGCATCAATTTCAATGACAGTGTAATTTCGAGAATCGGTCTCAGATGTCCGAAAAACACTGAGAATTTCTTTCTCGGCGTGTTCGCGGGTGAGTACAACGCTCAAACTGTTATCTTTAATAACACCGGATTCGACAGCGGTTTTGAGGACGGTATCCCAATCTTTTGGTTGCGGTTTTGAGGACTCCTCGCGCAATCCCGGGAGTTTTCCGTTCAAGGCTTCTTGGAGAAATAAGAGGTAGCCCTTTTCGCCATTGTAGGGCGAAGTGCGTTCATTGACGGGGAGTCTGCCCATCAGTTCAAGATTTGGCGAGATTACCAAGGAATCTGCGGGTGAGAGTTTCTTCCAACCTTTCATGATGGCTTGTGCTAACGGGCGCGTTTTATCAAACGGTTTAAATCCTTGCTGTCGTCTGATCCCCATGAATTTTTGCTTAAAGGGTGTGCGCTCTAATTCAACATTCGACACCCAAGCGTTAATGAAATTTTCGTTCATGAATTCAATGTTCTTCTCGTCGGAGAGAGCACCTGCCCTCAGGCTTTTGCCACTCCCTCAGCACGACTCATCGACCAAAGGTCCATCTATGGAAATGACATGAATCGGCTTCTGCTGTGCTTGTGCCATCTCCAATACTTGGTCGGGGGCTACCCAGTTAATTTGCTGCGATTTGTAGAAACGCAATATCAGGGCGCGTTCCGCAGCTGCTTGCGTAATGGATTCTGTGAATTCAACATCTTCCAGCAAACTTTGCATTCCAGCACGGAGTTCCATTTTCGCGCAATAACCCGCGCCAGCAATGCGACTTCCATGTATTACCCGATTGACATCGAAGTTTACTGGACCTTCAGGGACGTACATCTCGAAAAATGAGACTTTTTCTTTGACACGATCAATAACAAGGTGCCCAGTAAACTGAGAAGGGGTGAACCAACCATCCTTAAAGGCAAATTCCGCATGAATCCGAAATACGATGTCAGCGTATTGATCGTTGGAAGCGCGCAAACATGCCCACAAACCGAGGGAATCTCCTGCATTGATATGCATAAGTAGGTTAGGGTGCGGATGCAATTGCTTGAGCAAGGTAACTATTCCGGTCATGTCTGGCACCCACAGTTCGCCAACCGAAATCGGTTTGTTCGGAAGAAAAGATTGGAAAACAGAGGCAGGATGCTGTTTCTCTGGCTCAGCAACTTGCAGATTTGTTAACGCATTCCAATCCTTAAAGTCATCAGACACAGTATCCCCAATCGGTGCGATGAATCCTTTCACTAATATTTCTGACGTATCGTCAAGGTTAAGTGTGATTTTGTTGTTCGCTGCCGAGTGGTTGTCGGCGTTCAGTTGTCCACTCATCGCTATTAGAACAAGTAGCACAACGCTTAAGATTTTCATTTTTTCTCTCCTTCATAATAATTAACAGGAAGGTGCTCCGTAACATCACCTATACAAAAATTATTGTTCGCGTAGATCCTAATCTTGATATATAGTGACGCGGGCAACAGGCAAAACGGTTGCCTAATTCTGCAAGAAATTGGAGAAAATAGACAAAATTTGAGAGGAGTCTACATATTTTTATTTATCGAACTCACGTTTTATCGTAACATCCGAAAATAAATGCACACTTGGACAAGGATACCCCCCACGAAGAAACACCCCAGCCCCCGCAAGCAGGGGGGAAACAGCGGGACCTCGCTTCGATAGGCTGTGTTTCCATAATTACGGGCTTTACTATAATTACTAAATTTTGGACAGTTTTTGTTTCCACGTCACAGATACAGCAGAACACATAGCACGCCGCTGGCGTGCAAGAAGGGACACTGCCGTTGGCTATAGACATAGCCCGCCGCTGGCGAGCAGCATTTTTATTCATGTTCCACGCAGACGCGAAGTTCAGGAAAAATAGAGCACCCTTTGAAAACACAACGCTCACGCAATAAGAAATGTCCAAACGATAGTATAATTAACGTGAGTTTGATAAATGTTGGAGGTATGTAACGTCTGCTGTTAATTGAGGTCTTATCCTGCACAAACTATGAAGTTTGTGCTACAATTCACGCTACTCTGCTGCGAACATAGTACCCGCAACACCTCCGAAAGGATTAATCAAACTGGCGTTATAATTACATCAATTCGACAAAGACTTCATTTGCAAGGAAAAGCCCGCGAGGCGTGAGACGGAAATGCGTGGCTGTACGTTCCAACAATCCAAAATCCGCCCATTTTTTTAGGATACTGCCAAACGCGACTTCAATATCTTCGCCGAATCGGTTTTGGTAAACGTCAAGAGAGATGCCTTCCTGTTTCCGAAGTGCAAGCATGAGTGTTTCTGCCTTTTCAGCATGTCCGGTCAGGCATTCGGCATCGGCGATGGGTTTGTTAAGGTGGGAGAGTTGCTTAATGTAAGGCGCGATCCCTCGAACGTTGGAATAGCGCACGCCGTTGACGTACCCCCACGCGCCTGCCCCGAGTCCGATGCAGGGTTGGTTGTTCCAATAGACGAGGTTGTGCCGTGCTTCTCGATTCGGTTTGGCGAAGTTACAGATTTCGTAATGTTTATATCCGTGCGCGGTGAGTGTCTCGATGGTGTACTGGAACATGTCGGCTTCGGTATCCTCAGAGGGAAGATAGAGTTCATCGGCTTGCCACCATTCATAAAATGGCGTTGATTCTTCCATGACGAGGTTATAGGCGGAAATATGGGTGGGTTCGAGGGAAATGACTTCGTCGAGGGTATAGTGCCATGCTGCCATCGTTTGATCAGGCAGCGCGAAGATAAGATCGATGTTGATGTTCTCAAAACCGTTTTCGCGGGCGAGGCGGTAACTTTCAAGGAATTCAGCACCGGTGTGGATTCTGCCCAACCGTTTCAAGGTTTCATCTTGCATTGCTTGCAGACCAAAACTCAACCGATTCACGCCGTTGTCTTGCATGACGCGAAGTTTTTCGGTGTCAACGGTACCGGGATTGCATTCTACAGTGATTTCAGCGTCCGGTGTTATTTGGAAATGCTGATGAACATCGGTGAATAACTGTGTCAGTGCATTGGCAGAGAGGATAGAAGGCGTGCCGCCGCCGATGAAGATTGTTTTTAGGGGGGCGGTTTCTGGCGCGTAGAGTTCCATCTCTGTGCAGAGTGCGTGTAGGTATGCCTTTGCCTGTTCCTTGTGGAAGGTGTATGTATTGAAGGCACAGTAATAGCACTTCGTCGCGCAGAATGGGATGTGAATGTAAACGGAAGTCGCCATTTTATTTTTTAAATTCCAATCCGATCCGGATGGCTGAACCTGTATCTGCGTAGGAGAACGCCTCGTTAATCTCGCCGAATGGGAAGGTATCGGAGATAATTTTATGGAACGGATACCTGTCATGAGTGCGCAGCAGGAAGTCAAGCGCACGCGGGATAACCCACGGTTCGTAGACGATGACTCCGCGGATCGCTTTGCTACAACGGACAATGTTCCCCGGATCAATCTCTGTCGGGAATCCGAGGTTGATGTTACCGATCCAGAGATAGCGTCCGCCCCAGCGGAGCATCTCTACACCTTCAGCGAGGACGCGGGGCGATCCGACAAACTCGGCGACGAGGTCCGCGCCGATGCCACCTGTCAGGTCAAGGACGTATTCCACCCGTGATTTCATGTCAACTTCGTCAACGTTGAGCGTCTCATCTGCGCCGAATTCGCGGGCAAGTGCAAGACGTGCGGGTAACCGATCGAGAACAATAATCTTACCGGCACCCATCTCGCGTGCAACGGCTGTTGCGTAGAGACCAAGTCCACCAGCCCCCTGGATAATCACAGTGTCACCGAGCGTGATGCTGATCTGGTTCAGTCCATAAATGACTTCGGACAAGGCACAGTTAATGGGGGATACCAGCGCGTCGGGAAGTTCGTCGGGAACCTTGAAAACCCAATGTCCGGGTTTCATGTAGTAGTATTCGCCGTAGGCACCGTGAAAATGCGGCGGCTGTTCGCTGGAAACGCCGAGCCAATCTCGGTAGCGGTTCGGACACCCGGGTTTCCCGTTGAGGCACATCCAGCAGTGTTGACACGGCTTGAAATAGGAGTAGGCGATCCGATCGCCTTCAGTAAACCGTTGTCCGGTGCTATCGGTCGAGATATTGCATCCCATCGCCTCAATTGTACCGATCATTTCGTGTCCGAGCACTTGCGGAATACCGCTCTCGATTTTGGGACCGTGCCCACGCCAAAAGTGTAGATCGGATCCACAGATGTTCGCCATACGGATACGCACAAGCATATCGTCCGGTGTGACGGATGGAATCGGATATTCCCTGAATTCCATCGGTGTTTGCGGTTGTGTGAAGATCGCGACTTTCCCGGTTTTCATTTTTTAATTTTCCTTGCGGTTCGGTGAGGCGGGTCTGGTGTATAACATTCCTTTCCGTAGAGTCGTCCCAAATGTTGTTTGGGACTTTGCAACTGTATCCCATAGATGCTCAAAGGTACTTCAATGTCTCCTGATAAAGTTTTTTTTCAAGAACTAAACTGTGACGACTCGTTGTTGTCCCTTCCTATTTTCTGAAGGGGTAATGCGGATTTCAATATCGCGATTCAATTGGTTCAGAAATGCTAACAACTGTTCCACACTGTAATGATTAAACTTTCCCTGTTTTAGCTGGGAGATCTCAGGCTGCTTTACGCCTAAAATCTTCGCCACTTCAACCTGGGTTAACTTGCGCTCTTCTATAATCTGGAACACCTCAAATCCAAGCTTCGCTTTAAGAAATAGTTTCTCCGCGTCTGGCAAATCTAAATCCTTGAATACATTGCCTGAGCTCTTTTCAAATTTAATCTTTTTGCTCATAATTTTCCTCCAGTTCTTGCGCCATTTTGAGGCGTTTCTTGATAAGGCCCACCTCTTTCTTAGGAGTTTTAATTCCGCGCTTCGATTTTTTTTGAAAACAATGCAGCACGTAAACTCGATCTCCAATTTTCACTGCATATACGGCACGATAAGTATCGGTCCGATAATCCGATCGTATCTCGAAAACCCCTGAGCCCACGCTTTTAAATGGTTTAGCCGCTGGAGACATGCTTCCAGCCTGAACAATAAATAAAGCGTCTCCAATATCTTTTTGGACAGGCTGCGGAAATTCCTTTAACCTTGCTTTGGAATCTCCGATCCACACAGCTTCTCTTAAGTTTATTTTCTCATGATCCATACGACTTGTGCCAGTTAATTTGATAGAATTCCTCAGAGGTGTCCTATAT
>RKRO01000175.1 GCA_007571355.1 Candidatus Poribacteria bacterium
CTCTATGATCTGTTTAAATTGTGCGCGTGCTTCTGCGTAGTTTTCCTGATAATAGAGTGTGTTCGCATATTGATATCGTGCTTTGTCAGCAAACGTTGTATTCGGGTACTTTTCAAAGACAGTTTTAAGTTCTGCTTGTGCTGTTTTAAGGAGTTCTTCACTTTCGGTTAATTTTTCAGCATCAAAGAGACTTTCCTCGGCTGTCTGATACGCTTCGGTCGCTTGTCGGAGTGCAAGGGATGCATTTGCGCGACGCGTCTCCTGATTCTGATGGTACGCTGCATAACCTGCGACAGCGACAAGAACTACGCCCACGACGATGATAATCGTTCGGAGGTTATCCTTCAAAAACGCGTAGGTTTGCATGACCGCTTCAATAAATTTATCTTCTTGGATTTCTTCTTTCGTTAGTCGTTGGTTTCGTGCCATGTTGTTCCTCAGTTTCACACGATTGTTTGTTAAGTCTATTTACAAGCGGGTGACGGGAATTGAACCCGTGACCCTCAGCTTGGGAAGCTGACGCTCTACCGCTGAGCTACACCCGCATTTCTATTATTATACTGTACCAATATGACGTTGTCAATGTAAAGTTAAAACAAATAGGTATACGTATGTAGCAGACAGGGTTACAAACCCCGCCTGCAAACGTTCTATTTCGTGTGACACGCGGCCTTTGCTTACTGCAGTTTATCTAATTCAGCTAAGACCTGTTCTGCGCTCAGCGTATTGTCTGGCGGTGCTTCTTCAACGTGTTTAAAGGCAATTTTCCCGTTTTTATCAACGATAAATACACCGCGTGTGGTAATACCGACTTCTTCGAGTGCCATACCGAATGTTTTGGAGACAGCGAGATTCATATCGGCAAGGAGTGGGAAACCGACACCGCCGAGATCTTTACTCCAGGCTTTGTGTGCGAAGGCTGAGTCGCGACTGATAGCGATAACCTCGGCACCTTTCGCCTGAATTGCGCTTAATTGTCCGTTGAAATCCGGGACCTGCTCAGAACAGACGGGTGAAAAATCGAGTGGGTAGAAAAGCACAACCAAATTTTTACCCGCGTAGTCGCTCAAGGAAACTTCAACATCATCTTCGTTGACTGCACCTGTTAAGGTGAACTCTGGTGCAGCACTTCCTACATCTGCCATTCGTATCCTCCTATATGCGCTTGAAAAGCACCTTTAGATCATGAACGTTTTAACTTAAAAAAGTTACACCCGTATAACATTGCGTTGCACAGGCTATCGGTGTGAAATCCAACAACTGTAAGGGTTTATAGACCATTTTATTTAATTCTCTAAAAAATAATTTTTCAGAGAGCGTCTTATTTCGTTTTAAGTTTTGCCCATTGGGTGGTGAGTTTACCTTGCGGTTCAACAGAAAGCGTTCCAAGTTCGAGGCTCTGAATTTCATCTTCTGTCAATGCAACGTTGTAAATTCGAGATTCCTCAATATGGGCATTGAGTTCACCGGGGCCAGCGAGTCCGTTTACATGTCGTTTTCCCCAAATTGCTTCGGCATCGCCTGCTGGCCAGGTTCTGAGATCACCCATCACAAAACTACCCAGACTCTTGCCGTTACGATAACCGGTGATCTCGTACTGTTTTTTCACATCCTTATACGTGATTGCTAAGAAAACCATCTCGCCGGTTGGTTTTTCAGTGACTGCATCAGGAAAATCCTGTGTGCGTCTAAAATGGCTGCTTCCGGGCATCCACTGTTTATCGACCCGCTCAGCCCATACAATTGCGCAGAATTGATCTGCTGTCACCTTATCCAACGTAAGTGCGGATCCATTTGTCTTAGCGTAATCATCCAAACTAACCCAAGTTGCCAATGTTAACTCCGTGATGTCTGGTCCGGTGTAATCAAGTGCATGCGCCCATTTCCCGGTTTCAACAACCAATTGCCCAGCCTCAATTTTAGCACCGTGGAGTGTTACATCCGCCCAATTCCCAATCTCGTCTTTTTCATCATCAAACAACCACCAACCAACCAGATGTTCCTCTTGTGCGTTTTGTGAGAAACCTGCTGGCGTTAATAGGCTTAACATCAGCAAAACGGCACACATATAATAGACTTTTGTTCGCATTGCCAATTGCTCCTGTTTGGTTCAAATTAGATTCAGCACAGGCAGCTTATCTTGAGGACAGAAGACAGATTTCGCTGCTACCCACGTTAGGTAAATTAAGAATATTATACCATAGATTTCGGGTGAAAGTCAAATGATTTTAGAGTAGTTCAGTTGTCAGCAATCAGCAGTCGGTTTCCATTGAGCGTTGCACTTATCCGCGAATCAAATGACTCTGCCCCGAAGTAACACATCACTTGCAAATTATCCCTGAATATGTTACTATAATACCACGTAATTTAATCAGACAAAAAAGAACACAGACAAAGGAAAAACATGAAACGGTTGATGCTGCTATTTCTCGTCATCGGTATTGGACTGGTAAGTGCGGTATTCCGACAAGACCTTCCGGCGCAGGAGGATGTGGACGCAAGACGGATGACTGCAACGATATCGGGAAGGATCCTTTGGGAGGGACACGACCTGTCGCATGCGAACGTCTCTGTCTACCGAGATGATAGGCTGCGAGAGTTGTATCTCAGTGGGATTCCGCAACTGGGTGACGGTAGATTCACACTCCGTGTTGAACCGGGTCAATATTACCTCGTCGCTTATATTGATGTTGATAAATCAGGAAGTTTTAATGTTGGTGACGGTTTCGGTGTGTTCGGGATCACCGAGTGGAACAACAAAACGCAAAAATATCAGATCATTGAAATAGATAACAGAGAAACGGTACGGGATATAGAGATCCCAATAACAGCGCGTGCGACAAATGTTGATGGCCGGTTTAATATCGTTCCCGAATCCGAATATCGACCGAGCGAGCTTCAACAGTTCCAATCGGATCTGCGTACGGCGACATCGGGTTGTAGGGGTACAGTCACGCTTGCGGAGGAAAATGCCACTCGAAAACCGTTTGTCTTAGAAAGTCGCAAAGTCTTAATTCTCGCCTATACAGATTTATCTTGGAAATATCGGGCTGGGATTGGGACCGTGTCAGCATCGGGCGCGTGGACGCTCAATTTGCCCCCAGGTAAATACTATTTAATGGCAATTATCGACAATAATGGCACGAATAGGCTGGATGCTGGAGATGGTTTCGGGTTCTATGGGGTCGAAAACATGCGAAAACGCGGTGAATTCCCTGAACCCGTGTTGGTTTCAGCGAATAAGTTTACCGGAAACATCGGCATAACGATTACCGGCACCTATCAGCAGTCAAGGCGTATGGACGCAGAAAACTCAAGTATATTGACAGGCAAGGTATCTCTGCCGGGAAGTACGCCTGCGCATGTAGAGGTGTATCGGGAAGCTGCTTTAATAAGCCCGATTGCAAGTGGTGAAACTGCGCCTGATGGCACATTCACTATAGCACTTCCGGCGGGTCAATATTATGTCATTGTTAACTTAGATGCTGACCAAGATGGTAAATATAGCGAGGGTGACAGTTTAGGTGGTTACGGAACGTTGGACATAGCGACGACACCGCCTGCGCCAATTACGTTGGGTGCTGGTGAAAATTTGAATATAGAGCTTCTCTTAAGTGCGCGTTACGATGCCAATGGACATCTCCACGCCACGCCTCCGGGGATTGAGGCACATATAGATCAGGGGCGCATCACTGGCCGGATCATTTGGGATGGCCACGAGATTCAACGGGGTATCTTAACGCTCTCGTATACTGAAGAATTCACTGAGCCCATTGCAATACCAATTTCGGTTGACGCAGACGGTCGCTACCACGTCAATGTGCTGCCGGGTATTTACTACGTCATGGCGGTTATGGATGCCAATAGAGATGGGAAAACGGGTATAACGGACGGTGTAGGAATATACGGTACTCGCTATCCGGCACGTGGTACGCCTGCGGCAATCAGCGTTTTTCCGGGGGAGACGACATCGCACATCAATATCGATATCCTCGCCAGTTACATTGATAAAGAGGGAAACATGGCAGAGATTGATGATGGCGGACGCTGGGAGATAAAAAAACTTTTCGGCGAACCTGAAGATGTTTTCAGTATTACCCGCAACGGTCGTGTCAATGAGACGTGGAAATATTGGCGTAAAGGGGTCGGTTTTATCTGGAAAGCCAATGGTGCAGGATGGGTACTTGAAGACGAGGAACAATTTGTCCCGAAACAGAACGTTCCTGAAACTGATGGCGGAACCCCTGAACCGTCAGGATTTGAATCTGCTCAAGGCACGGAACCCAACGATGCAGCACCCGCTGAGGCACTGCCCGGGTTTATCTACTTCGATTATGACAATATCGTTTGGGGTATGAGACCCGATGGCAGTACTCTACCGTTTGGCATCGGGCACACGCCAACCGTTGCAAACGATGGCACGCTTGTTTATCAAAACCCAGATGGGGATGTTATTGTTCGGGGGCATGAAACGCGGGAGGGTGCGCTCTTACTTGATAGACGTGCCTTGGCGAGCGATGTGGCAATTTCACCCGATGCGGAATATATTGCGTATATCCGTTCGGCGTTCGGCAATCGGCGGCGCGTTGTCATGCATCACATTTCGAGCAGTTCGGAATACGTTGTCCCGTCAACGGCGTTGCAAAGTTTCACACCGGCATGGAACAGTGACAGTTCAATGCTGGCTTATGTCACAGCCGGAACAGTCGAGAACCCGAACGCGGAAACGCTATCAAATGGGGGAACGGTGAGACGAAACATTTATGCCTTTGACCTGGTGGCGACAAGTGTAGAGCCGATTGTTGTATCATCTGCGGATGATGCGGAACCGGCGTGGTCGCCTGTTAATCCGAACCAATTAGTGTTCACACGTACAGCGGATAATCAGGCACAAATTTGGATCGCCACCTACTCGGATACGGGTGTGCCGCGAGAACGTCAGTTAACGCGAAGAGGTGGGACACATCCGACTTGGATACCGCCTGAAGGACAGTGGCTTCTATACGAAAACAACGGACAGCTTTGGAAGATTGACACGCGAAACCCTGAAACCTCCGAAACCCCGTTGATGCATAACGGTCAGGTCGTATTCGGACATAAACCTGCGATTGTTTCAGGCGACAGCATCCCAACAGATAGCGATGGTGAGAAACAATGAAAAAATTTTATTCTCGATTCACTTGTAGTGTTCAGATTTCTATAGTGTTGATAGCGTTCATAGCAGTGAATACTGTGAGTGCACAGTGGCTTTTGGTTCCGATGGAGCAAGGGAAACAGACGAACCATCTGAAGGCGTACGGTTTGACGTACTGGGCGTTAGAAGTCCCGCGCGAGTACCGGTGCTATTGGTGGCTGAACTATCGCGGTGGTGCGTTCGTTTTGCCGGATTCGCAAGATGTGCGTGTCCGTGCTGCGCTGATGGGGGTCAGTCTTGAACCGATGAGCGCCGCTGAGTACGGGGAGATCAAGGCCTCTGTCCTCGAAGGTAGCAATATGGACGAGATTTTGTTGGAGAAGGCACCGAAGATTGCTGTCTACGCGCCGCCGGAGGCATCTCCGTATCGGGACCCGTGGGATGATGCCGTTAAAATTGCGCTCGACTATGCGCATATCCCTTATGATGAAATCTGGGATAAAGATGTCCAGAGCGGTATCTTACAGACAGCAGGTTATGACTGGCTCCATCTGCACCATGAGGACTTCACCGGTCAGCATGGTAAGTTCCATGCTTCGTTTTCGACGCAGGTCTGGTATCAACAGCGGATGTTGATGTTTGAGGAAGCCGCTGCGGAGGCAGGGTTTCAAAGGGTTGCGCAGCACAAAGGAGAGACGGCACAGATGATAGCCGACTATATCGCTAACGGGGGGTTCATCTTTGCAATGTGTTCTGCCCCAGAGACACTTGATATTGCGTTGGCGACGCGCGGCGGTGCTATTGACATTGTAGCCCCTGAGCTTGATGGAACACCGGTTGCGGGAGATGCCGAAAAACAGCTCGACTTTCAGCGGACTTTGGCATTCGAGAACTTTAGTCTCTACACGAGTCCGTACCGCTATGAATTTTCCGATATAGACAACCCGAACCCGGACAGAGATGCACAGAGCGGTGTTGAGGATTTTAAACTGTTTGAATTCGCCGCAAAGCACGATCCGATTCCGACGATGCTCACGCAAAACCACGTCAGCGTAGTGCCGGGGTACCTCGGTCAGACGACATCGTTTAACATGGATAAGATTCGGGGTTCCATTACGATTTTAGGGCAAGTGGAAGGCACGAACTATGCGAAATATATCCACGGTAAATTAGGCAAAGGCACGTTCACGTTCCTCGGAGGACACGATCCTGAGGACTATCGTCACCTTGTTGGCGAGGGAACGATTCCGACGAATCTTGATTTACATAAGCATTCACCGGGATATAGGCTCATCTTGAACAATATCTTGTTCCCCGCAGCTCGTAAGAAACCGCAGAAGACGTAAGGCGTTATCAGGACTCAGGACTTAGTTATCGTAAAATCTAAAATAAATGCACACTTTTATCAAGACAACCCCCTTCCCCTCTTATCAGGGGGGAATCAGAGGGATCTCGTTTCGATAGGATGTGTTTCAATAATTATTGGCTTTACGATAAAAGCGTTGCTGCGGTAGGGAAAACATGCTCACCCGCCATAAGAGAATAACTGAGTCCTGATAACCGAAAACTGATAACGCTAAAGGACCGAGTCATGAAAGTAGGCCTTGCGACGTGCAATTTGAACCAGTGGAGTCTTGATTTTGAGGGTAACACTGCGCGTATCATTGAATCCATTGAGATCGCGAAGTCGCGCGGCGCGCGGTATCGTTTGGGACCGGAGTTGGAAATCAGTGGTTATTCTTGTGAGGACCATTTTTTGGAACTTGATACGCTGCGTCACAGTTGGGAATCGCTGGCGCGTATCCTCAAAGGTGGTCATACGGACGGTATTTTGTGTGACATCGGCATGCCTGTGATGCACAAAAACGTCCGTTATAATTGCCGAGTCTTTGTGTTAAATGGCGAGATTCTGTTAATTCGTCCAAAGATGATTCTTGCGAGCGATGGTAACTATCGGGAGCATCGCTGGTTCGCGGCATGGACGCACGGCTGGACGACTGAACCGTACACGCTTCCGCGTGAGATTCGTGAACTGATGGGAAAACGTAAGGTTCCGATCGGTATCGCGGCGATTGCGACTGGGGATACACTTTTGGCAGCGGAGACGTGTGAAGAGCTTTTCGTGCCGATGAGTCCACACATCCATTTCGGGAATGCCGGTGTCGAAATTATCGGCAACGGCTCCGGTTCGCATCACGAGTTACGCAAACTGGATACACGCATCGCGCTGATTCGGAACGCGAGCGCGAAAAACGGTGGGGTCTATCTCTACGCGAATCAACAGGGATGTGACGGCGGGAGACTCTATTTCGATGGCTGTGCGCTGATTGCTCAAAACGGCGACATCTTAGCACAAGGCACGCAATTTTCACTTAGGGATGTAGAGGTGGTGACTGCGACGGTGGACCTTCACGCTGTTCGGAGTTACCGGGGTGCGAAAGCGAGCCGCGCTGTACAGGCGAGTCACACGAAACCGCTTCTTCAGATAGACATTGATTTTGATGTGGGAATAGCAGGCGGGAAGGAGGGAAGGAGAGGTGCCCGATCTTCTCTTCCAATTGAGCCGTATACGCACGAACCGGAGGAGGAGATCGCATACGGGCCCGCGTGTTGGCTCTGGGACTATCTCCGGCGGTCGGGTGCAGCGGGGTACTTCATACCACTTTCAGGGGGTGCCGATAGCGGTGCTGTCGCGACCCTCGTTGGTTCGATGTGCCAATTGGTTGCGAAGGCGATACGCGAGAAAGACGCTGCGGTCACTCGTGATGTCAGTCGATGGCTTGCGGACAACGAAACCCCTGATGTTTTCTCAGACCCGTGCATCCTTGCGAATCGGCTGTTGTACACTTGCTACATCGGTACTGAGAATAGTTCGCGTGAGACTCGGCAACGTGCGAAACAACTTGCTGAGCAGATCGGATCCGACCATCTGGATATCAATATGGACGGACTTGTGAACGCGCTGCAATCGCTTTTTACGCGGATTACGCACAGAAAACCGAGATTCAAGGTGGAGGGTGGCAGCTACCAAGAAAATCAGGCACTCCAAAACATACAGGCGCGGTTGCGAATGGTGCTGAGTTATCTGTTCGCACAGATGTTGCCGTGGGTGCGAAACCGGGACGGTACGCTCCTTGTGTTAGGGACGGGTAATGTTGACGAGGCGTTACGAGGTTATCTCACAAAGTACGATTGTAGTAGCGGCGACATCAATCCGATCGGCGGTATCAGCAAACACGATCTACGGCGTTTTCTGAAATGGGCGGCATATCATCTGGGTTATCCTGCGCTTGGTGAAATTGTTGAGGCACCGCCGACAGCGGAGTTGGAACCGATCACAGAGACCTACACGCAAACCGATGAAGACGATATGGGGATGACCTATGCGGAATTGAGTCGATTCGGGCAGCTGCGCAAAATGGAGCAGTGCGGTCCCGTGAGTATGTTTGAGAAGTTAGTCCATGAGTGGGATCACCTCCCGCCGCGCGAGGTCGCTGAAAAGGTAAAACACTTCTTTAGATGTTACGCGATCAATCGGCATAAGATGACGACCTTAACGCCTTCTTACCATGCCGAATCTTATTCACCGGACGACAACCGATTTGATCTGCGGCAGTTCCTCTATAACACACGCTGGACGTGGCAGTTCCGCCGTATGGATGCTTATGTTAAGAAATTGGAGGCGGAGGTGTGATGCAGCTGATTTTACAAAACACGAATGGAAAGACAGAAAGATGGGAGGGTGGAAGAGAGACCCCTCTAATCCTCCAATCTGCCACCTTTCTAATCTTCTTCCTCTTTGCATTCATTTTCATTGTAAACACTGCGTACGGTGCACCAGATGTCCCGCTGAACTTTGATGGATGGGTTACCGATGCGCTCGCGAAGTTAGAGACGGGAGGTATCACTGGTGGGTTTCATCGGCAGACCGCGCCACTCTCACGGACAGAAGTCGCAGCAATCATCCGACAGACTGAATCGCGAATACAGACAGGAGCTGTAGTTTCTACCTCTGAGATTGACCGGAAACTCCTCGAAAAGTTGAAACGTGCGTTTAGGAAAGAACTTTCAGGCACCACGGGACAAGCAATGCGTTTCCTTCCACAACTCCGAGCAACCGAGCAGAAGATCGCACCGGCACTTGAAGCAGCCTTCCACTATACAGCAGGAGGTTTTGAAGATCGGATCGCCCCACGTTTAGTACTTTACTCTGAATTTGAAGCACATAACTTTGAAAGTCGTCCACTTGATGGGAAGACGGCGGAGCAACGTTTTGAGCGGTGGCGAGGCGGGTACACGGGTGACTTTAAACGGAGTTACTTGCAGATCAATAGTTCACATCTTAATCTACTTGTCGGGAGAGATTGGGTTTTCTGGGGGGCAAGTCGGCACAACACAGTGGGCATCTCGGATAATTCGCCGCCGTTTGATCAAATTCGGCTCACGGCGAAGGTCGGGAAAAGGTTCAAAGCGACGGCTTTCACGACACAACTGGATTCAACATGGTACGACGATGGCGAGAAACGTTACTTGGCGAAACGCTACATGAGCGGACATCGCCTCGATTATCAACACAATGACCGTTTGGAGATCGGTGTTGCTGAATGGGTGCTTTATGGTGGCGATGCTCAGACGTTGGATTGGAAGTACGCGAATCCGTTCACCTTTTATTATGCGCTCCAATATAATGCAAAGGCTGACGATAATGTTATGTTTGCTTTTGATGCAGCGGTGCGTCCTGTTGACGGTCTACGCCTCTACGGTGAATGGATTATTGACGACATCCAGTATGTGCCGAGTGCAAATGATCCGCACGCGGTGGCATGGCTCTTGGGATTGACGTGGTATCCAGAACAGTTTAGCCGACACCTCGAAATTCATAGCGAATATGCGCGGGTCAATCGCTGGGCGTATACACATCTTGTGCCAGATAATCAATTCACGCATTTCGGATATGTGATCGGGCATCCTATCGGTACCGATTCGGATACAGTCCGGTTTTCGACCGCTTATCAGTTTACGGTCTCTGCTGATGCAGAGTTCCGCGCAGTGTTAACCCGTCACGGTGAGGGTACAATTGCGGATCGGTTTTACGGTGAAGATTTCGAGGCACTTCCGTTTCCTACGGGCATCGTCGCACGCACAATGGAGATCGGCGGCCGGTTCTCGTATCGTCCGTTGGATGGATGGAACCTCTTGCTCTCATACACATTATATCAGACACAAAACAGTGAGCATCGTAGGGGGGAAACAAGCCGCGGGCACCGGCTCATGTTTCAGATGGGGTACTTTCTTTAAGGATTATAAGTGGTAGGTTAAGAGGTAACCCTTCTA
>RKRO01000514.1 GCA_007571355.1 Candidatus Poribacteria bacterium
GACATAACGTGCAGAACAGGGTAAAAAAACCAACATATCAAATAAACGATGAGAGGGACAGGGTTACGGAACATGAACAATAGCGTTTTTGAAATTTTCACAGCATCACTTCCTCACATCCGAACGCTTGATTTAAAGTTTTCGGGCATTATGGAGAGATTTTCATCTTTAGTTGCGCCGCTATCCGTTTTCTTCAAAAAAGTGGTTTTCCGCAGATGCCCTTCCTATTTCGCTTTAATCTCTTCCCCTGCGCGGTCGTAGTGCCTTGTAAAATCGCCTGCGGTGAAGAGTTGTAGGTCGGGTAGCGCGTAGCGAAACCCGACAAGATGAGACGGTTTCCTTACTTAAAGCGAACTACCACGCCACCCAGCCGCCATCAACCGCAATCGTTTGGCCCGTCACCCAATTCGCGGCATCCGATGCTAAAAACAGCACAGCACCGACGACCTCGTCCACCTCACCGACACGCCCCATTGGAATCCGGCGGACAACATCCTCATAAAATTCTTTGCGTTGTAGAAGCACATCTGCAAGCGGAGTCCGCGTAAACGCGGGCGCGACAGCGTTCACAGTGACGTTATGCGGTGCCCATTCAACGGCAAGTCCTTTCGTTAAGAGCACAACACCTCCCTTACTCCCAGAATACGCTGTCCGCAACGGTCCCCCGACCAACCCCATCGTTGACGAGATATTGATAATCTTACCGTTTTCGCGTTCTATCATCGGTTTCACGAGCGTCTGCGTTAAAAAGAACAGCCCTTTGAGATTGAGATCGTAGATCGCATCCCAATCCTCTTCGGTCAACTCAAGCGCGGGTTTCGGGCGATTCGTCCCCGCGTTGTTCACGAGCACATCCACTCTGCCCCAAACGTCAATCGCTACCTGCGCACCTTGATCAACCTGTGCCAGATCACTAACATCAAATACAACCGATTCTGCTTCGCCGCCATTCGCGCGAATCTCGTTCGCGACTGTCTCAAGGTCAGACAGGGTACGGCTGTTCAAAATGACTTTCGCGCCCATCTGTGCAGCGGCAAGTGCTATGCCTCTGCCGATCCCTTTGCCGGAACCCGTGATTAACATGACCTTATCTTTCAACTCAAATCCTGGAAATGCCATAGTTCAACCTCCAATCGCTAATTTCAAAGTATTTTCTAACAACATTGCGCGCGTCATAGGGCCCACACCGCCCGGAACCGGTGTGATAAACCCCGCAACCGCTTTAACTTCCTCAAACTTCACATCCCCAATCGCCCGTCCGTTCACGTGGTTGATACCGACATCAATAACGACTGCCCCCGGTTTCACCATATCCGCAGTGATGAACTCGGCTCTGCCGATAGCGACGACAAGAATGTCCGCTTTTCGAGTTTCTCCTTTGAGATCCGCCGTGCGAGAGTGGCAATAGGTAACGGTGGCATTCCGGTTCAGCAGCATCAGTCCGACCGGCTTTCCCACAAGTGGACTTCTACCGATACAGACCGCGTGCTTGCCCTCAATCTTTTCACCACTTAATTCAATTAGCCGGATGATTCCTGTTGGTGTACACGGTGTCACCCCCTCGCGGTTAATAAGGAGATTCCCCAAGTTAACAGGATTTAATCCATCCGCGTCTTTGTATGGAGTGATTGTATCAATAACAGCCTCTTTTTCTATAGGCACCGGCAGCGGCATCTGCACCAATATCCCATGGATATCCACGCGCGCATTCAAGGCTTCAATATGCGCGATAAGGGATTCTTGACTGATGTCTGCAGGGAGATGGTGAACTTCGGAATGAAAATGGACCTTCTCACAATCGCGTTGTTTATGTTTGATGTAGAGCGTTGATGCAGGATCAGTGCCGACTTGAACCACAGCGAGGCCAGGCGTAAATGTTAGTTTTTTTAACCTGCGCCGGATCTGGCTCCGGACACGCTGCGCAAGACGGCTGCCATTAAGAAGTTCGGCTGGCAAATTCCATTTCCTCCAATTACGTTTCTCTCGGCAAATGCACTCAATCTGAATACCAACTTTTTGCGGGCTTTTAATAAACATTACACTATACCGCTTGTCTGTAGGTATAATATAACACATTGTTTTTATGAATACAAATCTTTTTTTTCCTTTCCAATACATCGCGGTTTCAAGCCCTGCCTGATCCTTTTCTGATTCATCAAACTGTCCACGCAGTGCAGCTGGGAGTGAGATCGTCACTTTTTTCTTGGCACTATTTTCTCCTTTTCCTGAGTACGCTGAAATTTTCAGAGTACAGTTCCGAATACGGATACCTAAAATTGCCCAAATATCAGTCATAGCAAGCGTTCCCAGCCTCTTTCACAATCCTATAATTTTCCGATGGACTCTGAATACTCTGAAATTTTTGAATATTTCTCCATAAACCCCCAAGACTCCCGAACCTAAATTGAATGACAAATATGTTGATCGCATGAGCAGCTAACGCATCTTCATTCCTCCAACGCCCCACTGTCCCATCTCTCGTCAAAGATTTTACGCCCACACAAAAACGCTTGAAAAAAATCACCAGATGTGGAATAATATATAAAAGCGTTAAAATAGCTTTGTAGGGCGAAACTTGCAAGCCCATTTTAAACATCAAAAGGAGAAAACACGCAAAATGCCACTGGATAGAAAAATACGTTATGGGATGGTCGGTGGCGGGCCAGACGCATTCATCGGTGCTGTCCATCGGAAAGCCGCAGCGCTTGATGGTGAAATCGAACTCGTCGCAGGCGCGTTCTCATCATCACCCGAAAAATCACGTCAACAAGGCGCAGAACTCTTCCTCGACGCAACCCGGGTCTACGGCTCTTACCGCGAAATGGCAGAAAAAGAGAGCCAGCTCCCTCAAGGCGAACGCATCGACTTTGTCTCAATTGTAACACCGAATCACGTCCATTTCGATGTCGCCAAAACCTTCATTGAAGCAGGATTCCACGTCGTCTGTGATAAACCGATGACGACAACGGTTGCCGATGCCGAGGCGTTGTGCCAACTCGTCAAACAACACGATGTCGTTTTCGCACTCACACACAATTACACAGGCTACCCGATGGTCAAGCAGGCACGAGAACTCGTGAAAGCCGGTAAACTCGGAACGCTCCGTAAAATCGTTGTAGAATACCCACAGGGTTGGCTCGCAACGTTTCTGGAAGACGAAGGCGCGAAACAAGCCGTCTGGCGCACCGACCCCAAACAAGCAGGTGCCTCCTCTTGTATCGGGGACATCGGTTCCCACGCTGAAAACTTAGCACATTATATCACCGGACTCGACATCCAAGAAATCTGCGCAGACATGACAACCTTCGTAGAAGGACGACTCTTAGAAGATGACGGAAACCTACTCGTACATTATGAAAATGGAGTCCGCGGGGTCCTCTACGCTTCACAGATTTCAGTGGGCGAAGAGAACAACCTACGCATCCGCGTTTACGGCACAGATGCCTCGTTAGAATGGCACCAAGAGAACCCGAATTATCTCTACGTCCGTTTCCCTGACGCTCCCGAACAGGTTTACAAACGCGGAAACGACTACCTCTCCGAAATCGTCCAGCACAACTCACGGATCCCCTTCGGACACCCGGAAGCATTTATTGAGGCATTCGCGAATATCTATGTCAACGCCGCCCGGACAATCGCCGCGAAAATCGCACGCGAAACGCCCTCCGAATTCGATACAGATTTCCCAACCGTCCAAGACGGGGCACGCGGTGTGCATTTCATCAACGCAGCCGTAGAAAGCGGCAAAAAGCGCGCATGGATTGACGCAAGTTACACGCCACCGGCATAGTCAAATCCTGTTTTACGCGGAAAATCCGCTAAAACAGAAAAGGAAGATACACATGGGAACCTACCCAGAACCGACAAGAACGTTCTCACTCAGTCCTCCTAAACGCACCGCAAGGAAAATAAAAATATGAAGGAGTAAACTCTTATGGCAAGACCTGTAACACTCTTTACAGGCCAATGGGCAGACTTAACGTTAGAAGAATTAGCAGAAAAAGCAAGCGGATGGGGCTATGACGGTTTAGAACTCGCTTGCTGGGGTGACCACTTTGATGTCGATAAAGCACTCACAGATGATAGCTACTGTCAAGGCAGACACGACTTACTCGCCAAGCACGGGCTAAAAGTCTGGTCCATCAGCAATCACCTCGTCGGACAAGCGGTTTGCGACAACATCGACAGCCGACATCAGGCGATTTTGTCTGAAGCAATCTGGGGTGATGGTGATCCCGCAGGCGTTCAAGAACGCGCAGCTGAAGAGATGAAAAACACCGCTCGCGCCGCCGCAAAACTGGGTGTCAACGTCGTCAACGGCTTTACAGGCAGCGCAATATGGCACCTCCTCTACTCATTCCCACCGAACGACCCCGGACAGATTGACGCAGGGTTTGAAGACTTCGCCAACCGGTGGAACCCGATTTTCGATGTCTTCGATGAAGTCGGGGTTAAATTCGGACTTGAAGTCCACCCGACCGAAATCGCTTTTGACATCGTCACCGCGGAACGCGCCATCGAGGCGGTCAACGGTAGAGAAACGTTCGGCTTTAATTACGACCCAAGCCACCTCGGTTATCAAGGCGTTGACTATGTCGCTTTCCTTGAACGGTTGAGTGATCGCATCTACCACGTTCACATGAAGGATGTCTGGTGGTCAGACACCCCCAGACTATCCGGCGTGTTCGGTGGACACCTGAATTTCGGTGATGCACAAAGATATTGGGATTTCCGATCCATCGGTCGCGGCAGCATCAATTTTGAGGCGATCATACGCGCCCTGAATAACATGGAATACGACGGACCGCTCTCGATTGAATGGGAAGACAGCGGTATGGATCGCGAACACGGTGCCCGTGAGTCTTGCGCCGCAGTCAAAGGTTACGATTTTGAACCCTCTGCTGTCGCATTTGATGCTGCGTTCGAGGAATAGGAAGTTTGAACACTGTTTCGGCGGGGGAGCCTCCCCGCCACCTTTCAGGTAAAGACACTCAAAGATAGACCCCGGCGTTTAACCGCAAGGAAAATCAGAAGAATGGCGAAAGGCACCGTCTACGGATCCGAATCCCGAACCTTTGATGACAGACGCACTGGAACGCGTATCCGGCAGGTTACGACTGCATCTGCACCGCATCACCACCCGTTCTTTATCATACCGGCGTACGACGATGCGATGCGACGACTCAGCTTTATCTCGTACCGGACCGGTACGCCACAGATATTCGCGGAAGAACGCGCGACCGGTGAACTTCGCCAGTTAACAAACAGAACCGACCTTACAGAATGGTCTGTGCATCCGGCGCACAATGGCGAGGCGATCTTCTTTACCGCAGGGACAAGTGGATGGCGACTCGACTTGGAAACGCTTGAGGAGGAGGAACTCGTTAATTTTGACACCGTTTGCAAGTCAAAACTCGCTGTTAAAAGTACCGCAACATCGATGAAAGACGAAGGTATGGTCGCCGCAGCGATGGGAACAACCGCACTCAGCCACGATGATAAATGGTGGGCGGTCAGATTCAACATCGGTAAAGAATCCGCACTCGCTATCGTAGATACAGATACCGGTGAAAGCGATCTTATCCTCCAACGGGACAGTATCGGACACCTTCAATTCTGTCCTGACGACGCTAACCTACTCTATTATGCTGGGTCCCTTACCGATCGCGTATGGATAATCCAGCGGGATGGCAGCGGAAACCGCCGGCTCTATGCCCGCAATGTTGAAAAGGGTGAGTGGATCACACACGAAACATGGATACCCGGAACGCGAGAACTCGCTTTCGTTGACTGGCCCCGCGGGGTGAGATGCATCAATGTTGATACGGGGACAGAACGACAGGTGACAACCTTCAACGCTTGGCACGCGATTAGTAACCCCGAAGGTACACGTATGGTCGCAGATACCAACTTCCCAGACACCGGTATTAAAATTTTCGATCCACGGGACGGTATCGGCAAGCCCAAGACGTTATGCTACCCTGACGCTTCGTCTATCGGTGAACATTGGAACGCTCCGTTTCCTTATGCAAACGGGCCGGTTCAGGTTTATGCCCCGCAGCATACGCACCCGCACCCATCTTTCAGTCCAGACGGAAAACATATCGTATTTACATCCGACCGTACCGGATATGCCCAAATCTATGAGGCAACCCTCGGTAACTTATAAAAACAGATAGATACATCGCTCTACGAAGTACACAGCAGTGAATGAAAATATAAACGATACGTACGAATCACCTTCAAAAAGTTGATAGAAATAAAAAAGGAGACAAAATGCCAGTTGTCGTTCCGCGCCTCATTGTTGAACTCTTTCAACATACAAATTTCCGAGGTAGAATGGGATATGTCGTAGAACCGGTTCCTTTTACAGGACACATCGGATTTCAAGACAACATTTCCTCACTACGAGTCTATAAGGGACCCAATTTCTCGTCGAATCCGAATTATAAGGTCATCCTTCACCAACACCGTGACTATCGCGGTAAAAGATTGGCACTCGGTCCCGGATTTTACCCGAACCTCCACGATACCGCTTACAACTTCGCGGACAGAATCTCGTCAATCAACTTCGGGTCATCGTTAGAAGTGCCTGGACCCGAGTGGGGAACGATCCCCTTGATTGTTGACTGCTACGAACACGTCGAATTCCGTGGTAGAAAAATCACTGTCCTACGTGACATCATCAACCTGCGCGATCCACAAGGCGGGTCTTGGTTTGAAGACAGGATTTCATCGATCCGTATCTTTAAAGGCCCGGATTTCCCATCAGACGGTGCAGAGGTCGTCTTTTACGAGCACCCCGAATTTGAAGGGATCGGCATCCCGATTCGCATGGAACCGAGCGAATATAAAAAAGAATTGCCAAACCTCCATCTGCTTCCCGTAAACTTTGGAGACACTATTTCCGCTATCAAGATCGAGGGATGGGCATCTTCTGGCGAATTCACTGAACTCGTGTTTGAAGACGAATTTATTGGAAACCGAATGCGGCCAGAATGGCGATGGGAAGACCCTCAAGGCGGCGGCGCATGGGCAGAACGCCAAGGCTACTTGGAAATGCGAACAGAGCCGGGGCAAGACCTCTGGCACGGTCCCAACGGTAGGGATGGCGATATGAGCGCACCGCGACTCCTCATGAGAGTACCCGGCGACTTCGCAATTGAGACGCGTATCCGCGTGACACGACAACTCAGAGAACATGGCGGTTTGTTGGTCTGGAAAAACGCCAATCGCTTCCTCAGACTTGAGAAAACATCAGGGCCACACGCCTTCAGAGGCGATGTTCGATTTGAACGTCATGTTGGACGAATTTTTAACCTGCGCGGACGCGCCGCAGGACTCAGGAACGCCAGAGAACTTTTCCTACGGTTAGAACGCCGAGGCAACCAATTCTCCTCTTTCGCCAGTGAGGACGGCATCCGGTGGCGGAGCTGCGGACTGACAAACGTCGGGATGGGAGAAGCCGTCGATGTCGGTTTACACGCACTCTGCCCAGGGAATATACCCCCAACCCTAACCCGATTCGACTATTTCCGAGTGTTTAAGCGGAAAAGCGAAGTCGCTGAATACCGTCCCTTCATTGCTGAACAAATCGATCAGGTTTCTGATGAAGAACGTGAACGTCAAGTCGCAGACAGACGTGAACGCGCCATGCGAGACCTGTTTTAACACTTGACTGCCTCCTTTCGCTGTAGTGTCGTATCTGTGTCCGTATTTCAGAACCGTGTGAATAGAAAATAAAATAGGGAAACACGATTCTTAACTTCGGTTTCCCTACACTGTTCCATCAGATACTAAGGAGAATATTATGCGCGCGAACAACAGCACCTATCACCAGCACACATGTTCTGTGAACAATTTTTTCCTCGGCACAATCATTCTTTCCTTACTTGTGTTTCACGCGTGGAATGCACAACCTGTTAATGCAATCGCAGGTGCCGTTGAAGACGGTTTAATCGCTTACTGGTCCTTCAATAAAGACACGGTAAAAATTAAAACAGAGGCAGCCGATGTCTTGACAGGACTTGTTGCTGCTGTTCACGGAGACCCGGAACTTGCACCCGCTGCCGACTGTAAAGTCGGAGAGTGCATTCTTTTTGATGGTGACGTTGACTACTTCCTCGTTGAAGATTCAGACCCGCCGAAAATTGATCGAGACTGGGACGAAATTACGCTGGAGTGCTGGGTCTATATCAATGCATTGGATGACAGCTGGAATCGGATTATCTCGCTTGACGATATGCCAGCAAACACCGCAGTCGCAAGCCTCTATTACGACGATGATGACAACCAACACGGCTTTTTCATACAAGCAGGCGGTCAGTCAACGCAGGCAGCAAAAGACAATGTCCTTGAAGACATCCCACTCGAACAGTGGCTCCACCTCGTCGGCACTTACGATGGCGCAACGGTTCACTATTACGTCAACGGAAAACAAGAGAAAAAGTACGCCATGAAGGGCGGGAAAATCCCAAAAGGCGGACTCCTCCTCGGTATTGGCGACCGATCAGATGGTTGTAATTGTGATACAATTCAAGGCTATATTGACGAATTGCGGATTTATGACCGAGTCCTCAGCGCAGCTGAAATTCAGAAGAACATGGATGCCACAGGACTTGATGTCAACCCCTCAGCAAACCATTTGAGCACGACATGGGGACACATCAAAGCAAGACGAAGATAAATTTTCTAATTTACTTTCTTTCCGTGGATGCTTCGAAATCGGAACAATCGAAGAGAGGCAGCAGGATTTTTGCGTAAATCCTGCGATTTTAAAAGTCCGTATGAGACACTCGGAAACCTGCGCGAAACGAAGTGGCGCACAGACTAGGAGCAAAAATTAAAAATATGGAAACGATTGGGATTGGGGTTATTGGATGTGGCGGTATGGGCAGGAGCCTTGCAAACAGTGCCCATGCAGTTGAAGGGATAGAAGTCATCTGCGTCAGCGATTTGCAGGAAGCACTCGCAGAAAAATTGGCGACAGCCCTCAACGCCTCCTACGTATTGGACTACCATGAACTGCTTGCCGATGATCAGATTCGGGCAGTATTGATCGCGGCACCACCATTTATGCACGCACCGATAGCCATCGATGCAGCGAAAGCAGGTAAACACGTCTTCTCAGAAAAACCGATGGCACCGACGCTTGAGGCCTGTGACGCAATGATCGCCGCCGCTGAACAGAACGCTGTCAAACTCACTATAGGTCTGGTGTGTCGATACCACGCAACACACGCCAAAGTGCATGAAATTGTGCAGAGCGGCGAACTCGGCGCGCCTGCTTGTATGATGGTGCATCGCATCGGGGGGCCGTGGAAAAGCGGCGGAAGCTATGTCCCCTGGCGACTGGAGCGCGCAAAATCCGGCGGAAGCCTCATGGAAATCAACGCACACGAAATCGACTTCATGCGTTGGACCTGTGGCGATGTCGTTTCTGTCTATGCTGCTGGCGGGCAATACGTCCAAACAGAAAGCGATTACCCAGATGTCGTTCTTGCATCATTACAGTTTGCAAATGGCGCAGTCGGTCTACTCCACTCCAGCCACATCTCTGCCGTCGGTGGCTACGGCGGACGCGTCGATTGTGAAGAAGGTTCCATCTATTTCCCACAGATTTGGGGTGGTAACGCAACAATTCAGATCAAACCGTTTGAGGGTGAAGGACGACACATCCCAATCGCCGATATTAAGGTACCACCACCCGTGCAAGAAGAAATTCGCGTCTTTGTAGATGCAATACGAAACGATACAGCACCGCTAATCACAGGCGTAGATGGACGCGCCGCTGTTGAAATCGCTCTCGCCGCATATCAATCCGTTGAGAGTAGACAACCTGTGCTACTACCTCTTTAATCACAAACTGAAAAATGTTGATTACCCACGCGCTTTGTAGCGCATACTTTAAGTTTCTAGGGAACCCTCACATGCAAAGGAGACCAACGGTTTCCTATACTACATAACAGGTAATGGGTGTTATATGCTATAAGAATAGAGAGCAGCACCCTCTTGGGACAGATTGCCTGACCTTCTTTTTCTTTGTTGCTTTCGTCGGCATCCACCCATAAGTTTTTTTTTCAATCAATGAAATAAAAGGAGAAACACAAATGAGATTTAAATCAATCGGTATCGCAGTAGCGATAATATGTAACGTGAGTTTGATAAAAGCGACGGAATTCTTGTAGGTTGGGTTGAGCGGTAAACCACAAGGCATTTTCACTATATACAACCTTCCGTTCTTCAATTAACCGTTGCGGTAGATACGTTTCGCGAAACCCAACAGCCCAAACTGTCTGGGTCTCAGAATCCGTTGGGTTTCACTCGGTTTTAGGGATTTCAGGTGTCTCTGTTCCGTTGAAATCGCTCTGCTGTGTGCACTTTTTAGGAGGTTTCCGTTCAACCCAACCTACGGGACGCTTTAGCTTTATTTTTAAACTCACGTTATGTACCTTATGTC
>RKRO01000316.1 GCA_007571355.1 Candidatus Poribacteria bacterium
AACACGATCCTTGTTGTCGGGGGTGAAATTTTCAACAACATCGTCGATTGGAATGATAGAAGCACATGTGTCCTCTTTGGAGACGGTGCGGGCGCTGCTGTCGTACAAGCGACAGATGAATCGAAAGGGATCCTTGCATCTTACATCGGGTCGGATGGAGATTATGCTGATATCGACTTGCTCGGAATCCCTGCTGGTGGATCCAGGATGCCGATTACGCAAGAAGTGATCGCCACAAAAAAGGACAAACTTCAGATGAATGGTCGAGAGGTCTTTAAACTCGGCGTGCGGCTTATGCCGGAAGCTGCCCAGCGGGTACTAAATCAAGCAGATGTCAGCATTGAGGAGATAGACCTACTGATTCCACATCAGGCGAATTTGCGGATCATTGAAGCAGTTGGCGATAGACTCGGCGTGCCGCGCGAGAAGGTCTATGTTAATGTTAATAAATACGGGAATACCTCTGCAGCGACAGTGATCATTGCGTTAGATGAAGCAATCCGTGAGGGACGTGCGAAACCGGGCGATCTGCTTCTGTTTGTAACTTTTGGTGCAGGTTTAACATGGGGCAGCACACTTCTACGATTATAGCCGTCAGTTACAAGAGCGACTTGACACGCCCAACGCCTCTTTGCTGTGAAGATCTCTGAAAGTCGAAAGCCCTCTTGCTGATAGCCGATAGCTGATAACCGTTCATGAGTAGAAAATGACACAACTCGCCTTTATTTTTCCAGGACAGGGTTCGCAACGAGTCGGCATGGGTGCGGAATTGGCGCGAACTTATCCGATCGCCGATGCGGTCTTCCAAGAAGCTGACGCAGCCTTGAAACGCGCATTACGGCAACTCTGTTTTGAAGGACCGGAAGCAGACTTAAAACAGACCGAAAATACGCAATTAGCGATTTTGGTTTGTAGTGTCGCAACGTTACGAGTCTTAGCGGCATTGGGTCTTGTTCCCAATGCAGTCGCTGGACATAGCCTAGGTGAATACTCTGCACTTGTGGCGGCGGGTGTCCTTGATTTTTCGGATGCATTGCGTTTGGTACATGCACGCGCACATTACATGGCGGAAGCGGGAAAGACGCAACAAGGCACGATGGCAGCGATCCTCGGAATGGAAACTGAGCATCTCCAACACCTCTGTGACACTGTTGAAGGGGTTGTGAATATCGCCAATTATAATTGTCCTGGGCAATTGGTAATCTCTGGCGAAGTGGCGGCTGTCAATCATGTTATCTCGCTCGCTAAATCGGAAATTGGTGAGAGACGGTGCCGCTTGTTGCCGGTAAGTGGGGCATTCCATTCACCGCTCATGGCACCCGCCCAACAAAAATTCGGTACTGTGCTCGACGCGATAACACTGCACCCTCCGAAAGTTGGTATCGCTATGAATGTAACCGGTGCGTTTGTGACAGATGTAGATGACATTAGACAGCACCTATTTGAACAGATCACGCAGCCTGTGCAGTGGGAGAAAACGTTAAAGACAATTGAGGGAACCGGTGTCACACATTTTGTAGAGGTTGGACCGGGGAAGGTGTTGTCTGGCTTAGTGAAACGGACGCTTCCTGAAAGCAGTGCTATGAACGTTGAAGATGTTAGGACGTTGTCAATTGTAACAGATGAATATGGGGATGGTAAATAAAATGGATGTGCCAGCAGCACAGAGTGCTTTTAGAGAAGACTTGCTAAGCGGCAAGACGGCGATCGTTACAGGGGCATCGCGCGGTATCGGCGCAGCGATTGCACATAGACTCTGCGAAGCCGGTGCGAACGTCGTTCTTTGTTCACGATCCGCCGAGTCTGTCGAACAGATCGCCGATACGTTAACGCGGAAAGGCTACACAGCGTTTTCAACGGCAGCCGACATTTCGGAAAAAGCGGATGTTGAATCCTTAATCGAAAAGACGATGGAGCAGTTTTCGCACATCGACATTCTCGTGAACAACGCAGGGATTACCCGCGATACGTTAATCATGCGCCTCAAAGATGAAGACTGGGACGCTGTGTTACAGACAAATCTAACCGGCACGATGTACTGCACGCGGGCTGTTTTACGCCCGATGATACGCCAGAGAAGCGGGCGAATTATCAACATCTCGTCAGTTGTTGGATTAAGCGGAAATGCGGGGCAAGCGAATTATGCCGCAGCAAAAGCCGGTATCATCGGCTTGACCAAGGCAACCGCGAAAGAAGTTGGCACCCGCGGCATCACTGTAAATGCCATCGCTCCAGGTTTCATCACAACTGACATGACAGCACAAATATCGGAAAAGCATCAGAAACAACTCGTTGAACTCATCCCCCTACGGGAGTTTGGGCATCCAGAAGATGTGGCAGACGCTGTCTGTTTTTTAGCATCGGATGCTGCGCGCTATATCACCGGCCAAACACTTCAGGTTGACGGTGGCATGGTGATGTAATTGAAGAGCACTTGGGTTTTCCCAGGGACACCTATAAAAAAGGCGGTTAGTTGACCCGCCTTGGGGCACTGCTTGCAATGCCCGTAATCTTTTACCAATTGCCTCATAACCATCAGCAATCGGTTTTCGTCGGCAGTTGTCAAGTTGTAAAGTTTGTAAGTTATAACATACTAAGCCTGAAACGTAGGGGAAGGCGGCTCTACACAGAAGCACGTGAAGTTCCCCAACCTACGTTACTTACCCGCAAGGAAAATTAGAAAATAGGAGATTAGAAAAACGCTTATGGCAACAAATCAAGAACGCCTCATCGAAATTATCGCGAAACAACTCGGTGTTGACGAGGGTAATGTCACACCGGATGCTTCTTTTATGGAAGACTTAGGTGCTGACTCGCTTGATACAGTTGAACTGGTCATGGCACTTGAAGAGGAATTTGACCTCGAAATCCCGGATAGTGATGCGGAGAAGATTCAGACTGTTCAAGATGCCCTGAGTTATCTTGATGAACACGTATAGGTTAATGAATGGTTATCGGTTGTCCGTTGTCCGTTAAGAAACTTTGAACAATTCACCTTGCCCTGGCGTACGCCAAAGTGGAATAGATTGTTACACGGAAACCTCTGACCGATAACCGATAACAAATAACCCTTAAAAAAAGGATCGGTCTCGTGGAGCGTGTAGTTATTACAGGAATCGGCGTTGTCAATGCGATTGGCAACACGAAAGAAGAATATTGGGATGCGCTTGCTGTCGGTAAAAACGGAATCGGACCTTTAACCTATTTTGATGCCTCCGAACACCGCACCCAAATCGCCGGAGAGGTAAAAGACTTTCAGGCAGAGCAGTACCTGGATCGCCGTGCCGCGTCCAGACTCCCGCTATTCATCCAGTATGCGCTTGCGACTGCAATGATGGCGCGCGAAGATGCAGGGCTGGAGCTTGATAAAGTCGATCCTTACCGCGCAGGGGTTCAAATCGGTTCGGGTATTGGTGGTATCGGGGTCCTTGAGGATAACGCGAAAATCCTTGCCGAAAAAGGGGTCAAACGCGTGAGCCCGTTTCTGGTGCCGTACATGATTATTAACATGGCGGCTGGACAAATCTCAATCCATTTTAATCTCAAGGGCCCCAATGCTACGTCCGTCACGGCGTGCGCAAGCGCGAACCATTCTATGGGCGATTCGTTTCGGATCATTCAACGCGGCGATGCCGATGTCATGTTTACAGGCGGCACGGAATCGGCGATTACGCCGTTAGCCGTTGGTGGGTTCTGTTCGATGCGGGCGATGTCGGAACGGAACCATGAACCTGAACGCGCTTCGCGTCCGTTTACAAAAGACAGAGACGGTTTTGTTATGGGCGACGGCAGCGGCATCCTCATCTTTGAATCGTTGTCGCACGCGAAAAAACGTGATGCCCATATTTACGCGGAGATTGTGGGATACGGGATGACTTCAGATGCTCACGATATGGTCAGCCCACCTGAAGACGGCGAAGGGGCAGCGAAAGCAATGGAATTCGCACTCCAGGATGCTGGACTGCCGTTAGATGCTGTTGACTATATCAACGCGCATGGCACCTCTACACCTATCGGCGATGTCGCTGAAACGAACGCGATTAAATCTTTGTTCGGGGATCGAGCGTACAAAATTCCTGTCAGTTCTACCAAATCGATGGTTGGACATCTGCTCGGCGCAGCGGGTGCGGTGGAACTCATCGCCTGCTTATGCGCGCTGGAGAAAGGGTTCCTGCCACCGACGATCAACTACGATATGCCAGACGAAGCCTGCGACCTGGATTACGTCCCAAATGAGAGTCGGGATGCGAAGATTGAAGTCGCACTGACCAACGCATTCGGCTTCGGCGGACATAACACTTCAATCGCCCTCCGCAAATTTACAGATTAAGTATCCGTGCTTCGGAGACTTTATGTGCACAGTTTACATCGGTTTCGGAAGCAATATCGACGACCGACTGGCATACATCCAGAACGCTATCCATGCCTTATCGGAAACGGAGGGGATCACTTTGCAAAAAGTCTCCTCCGTTTATCAAACCGACCCCGTCGGATATGAAGCACAAGCAGAATTCCTGAACGGTGTCGCTGCGATCCAAACCAACCTCCCCCCCCCCTCCTTATTACGCACTTTAAAAGACATTGAGACCCTTGTCGGTAGACAACATCGTATCCGTTGGGGACCGAGAGAAATCGATTTGGATATATTGATCTATGGAGATTTGTGTCTCCAGACGGAGAGGCTCGTCATTCCGCACCCTGAGATGCATCTGCGCCATTTTGTATTGGCACCATTAGCAGAAATCGCGCCAGACCTTGTGCATCCTGTTTTGAAAGCGAGCGTTCAAACCTTGCTTGCGTGTCTTGATGATAGATCTGCCTTGAAATGCTTCTACTCCAGATGGTTTTAGAATTTGATAGCTATGTTCCTGTTCTATTTCGTCTCGGCATCGGTTTCGTGCCGAATTGGGAGTTGTTGAAGCCTCATAGCGTTTAACGAAAAAATCTATTGACTGATTTTAGGAATTTTGCTATACTCCTCCATGAATTCACACAAGTTCTATCTCGAAACAATTCTCTATATGTGAGGTAACAATTTGTGAGATACGTTTATTTTATTTTAGTACTCAGTGTATTTGTTGGCATGTCTGCATTCGCTAATCTTCCGAATGACGAGGATTTACTCTTATGGATTGGCGAAGGCAACGGAAATTCAGCACCTGATGGCACAGGAAACGGAAACGACAGAACATTCGGAGGCACAGCGAAATGGGTCGCTGGTCAAGGCAAATACAATGCCGGTATTGCTCTCAGAGGCAAGGAAACCTATCTTGAGGTCCCGAATGTTATCACGGAAGCTGGCAGTCTGCTGTTCTGGTTCAAACCGGATTGGGATGGCAAAGATGGCGAAGACTATCGCATTTTCGATGCCAGCCTCGGTGGGATCTACTTCATGGTCTCTAAAGGTGCGAATCACGCTGATATCCATCCAGGAGAGTTCGGTTTCTACTTTGAAGCCGCAGACGATGGCGATTGGCAAGATGTTGATTTCGATCCAACAGGTATCATCATGAAAGACACATGGTTTCACTGCGCAGTTACGTGGGATTTCGCAGGTGAAGCACCGTTTGTCTATATTGATGGCAAAGAGCAAGCGACCAGCCGTGCCATTGCCGGCGGCTTCCCCGCACTCCATGAAAAACCGAGATTCGGATGGGAAACGATTCCGTACATCCCGCTTGCAAATGGGGCTGAAGGCATCATTGATGAAATTTCATTCTGGTCCCGTGCCTTAAATGAAAACGAGGTACAAGATATGATCGATGTGAGTTTGGATGTCGAAGCGGCAGGCAAAATGGCTGTCACGTGGGGCGAATTGAAAACAACTCGATAAACTCTATTTTTATAGGACTTACGCAAAAAGGCTTCTATCCTCTGAACCGCCCGTATCGTCTCTTATCAACACAGAGTAGGCAACTTGAAGGAAGGAATGCGTAAGTCCTACTTTATTTTTTGTTAGCCAAGATGTTCCTGTTTTAATGGAATTCAAATAAAGGATTTAGCGAAATGGCGGCAGAAGCGCGAATCGCAGCGATCTCACCGGATAAAACATTGGAAACTTGTGCACGACAGATCATCGTGATCTATTTCCAACAGATGATGTCCTATAAAGACGGAGCTAAGGAAGGGCGCGATATTGAATTCGTGCATCAGATGCGTGTCACTTCGCGTCGCCTGCGTGCCGCAATGGATAATTTCGTTGACTGTTTTCCTGAGAAGGCGTTTAATAAATACTACAAAAAAGTAAAATCAATAACCCGAACATTGGGATCCGTCCGTGATTTGGATGTCCTTATCGCCCGATTTGAAAAAGAATTCGTCACTTTAACTGAAGCCGAACAAGCAGACATCCGCGGTTTAATAGAACACTTACAGCAAGAACACGAAAACGCTCGAAAACCGATGCTAAGGCTTTTCGAGAAACTTGAAGAAGCCGATTTTGAGATCGAGTTTTTGGAATTCTTTGTAGGAAGGGTTTGTAACCCTGATGAAGGACGTTAACATTACGCTGTTTAGGAAATAAAAATGGCGAAAGCGCACAAAATCAACGGCGTTAAACCGCTCTGTAGTTATCACGAAAATGCTCGTATTATTCTTCCGCAGAAGGTCGAAGAAGTCTACAGGTGGGAACCGTTCATTCGGGACGCAGCGCGGCGCGAAGAACTCCATAACATGCGCATTTCGATCAAACGACTCCGCTACACGATGGAGATCTTTCGCGGCGTTTACCAACACCCCAAAAAGCGTTCTAAAGGTGCCCCGGTGACAGGAGCCAAACGTTTTGCTCAATTCCTCGCCGTGATCGTCGATTTACAAGAAATCCTCGGAGACATCCACGACTGCGATGTTGTTTTACGGGTTTTAACCGATTACACACATCAACCAGCGTCAGATACCGAGGTATCGGGGTCCATTTCTGCTGATGGGAAAGATGGTCTTGCTAAACTCATCGATCAGACGAAAGAGACCCGAAAGGCAAGTTATGAAAATTTCTTGGAAAAGTGGGAACAGCTGTCCGCATCAGGTTTTAAACGGAAACTGTTATCGTTTTTCGGAACGTAACCAATTCAACAGGAGATTATTAAGAGATGAGCACCAACGTTGTCGGTGTCGATATGGGCGGTACAAAGATTTTGTCCGCTGTCATTGACGCGGAAGGTAATATCTTAGGTACAGCCAAACTCTCAACGAAGGCAGACGAAGGGACATCTGCCGTGATTGATCGGATATCTGAATCTATCCAACGGGCTATTGACAAGTCAAACGTTGACAATGCATCGATTCAGGCGATCGGAATTGGGGCACCGGGTCCCCTCGATCCAGAAACAGGCGTTGTTATTTTCGCGCCGAACCTCGGCTGGCGGGATGTTCCACTCAAGGCTGAACTTGAAGCGCGGACAGGGGTTTCGACGTTTGTCGACAACGATGTGAACGTTGGAACACTCGGCGAGCACGCCTTTGGTGCTGCACAAGGGATTGAAAATGTTGTCGGAATTTTTGTCGGTACCGGCATAGGGGGCGGCATTATTTTAAAAGGTGAGTTGTTCCACGGCGCGAGTAAAACTGCTGGTGAAGTTGGACATATTATTGTTAAAGCCGACGGACCCCGGTGTGGATGCGGCACACGTGGCTGTTTAGAGGCACTCGCAAGCCGAACGGCTATGGCAAAGCAATTTCGAAAGGCGATTAAGAAAAACGGAAAAAAGAGTGTACTCACTAAACTCACGAATGGCGATCTCAGTGTCATTCGGAGTGGTGTATTAGCGAAGGCGATTCGGGCAAACGATAAACTCACCTTGAAAGTTTTCAAGAAGGTGACCAAATATCTCGGTATTGGTATCGGATCCATAGTGAATTTTCTAAACCCGGAGATGATTGTATTAGGCGGCGGTGTTGTTGAAGCACTCGACGACACGTTCATAGACAATATTCGAACCTACGCAGAAAAATACGCGCTCCCGAATACCTTAAATGGTGTCCAAATTGTACGCGCAAAACTCGGAGACAATTCGGGAATCCTTGGCGCAGCAGCACTGGCACGACAACGTTTTTCGAACTATTAAGACATGGACCGTGTGCCCCCTCGTTTCACACGAGTTTTCGGCAAATGCCGACGCAATTCAGCAGTCGCGAGTCATCAGAAGGCTTGAAAACGTAAGCACAGTGGAAATTCATCAGGAACCCTCGTGGCACCGAGTCGAACAATACCCAGACGCTGATTGTAAAAAAACTGATGACCATATTAGAAGGAGGGAACATCCATGTTAGTTGATGATAATAGAGAAGAACATCGGATGATGATTTTCGGAAACGATAGCCGTCTCGTCCAAGAGCGGTTAATCGTGGAAAATGACGCACAGCGCGACGGAATCCTTGCACAGAAGGTGCATGAGGACTCCTATACCGTCACGTTGTATGTGTTGCTGAAAGATTATGGACTCACGCCAGTCTTTCGCATCAAACCGCGCATCCGTTTCCATCGTTCTAACTACGATAACCTCTCTTCAAGCGCACCGCTCCAGTATAGTTACGACGATATTATCCATTTCGCCGAACTCAAACGTGGCATTGATTTGACAGAAAAGATAGACGACGTAAAACTTGCGGAAATTCTTGGAGATGCTCCTGCACTCAAGAATATAGCAGACGATGTGGCGTTACAACTCGTCTCACAGCGCGATGTATCGCTCCGGAATCCACCCTTTAAGACCAAAACTAAGGTTTTTGGAAAAAGTGAAGATGAAGGTGTGGAAGAGGGCGGCATCCCGATTGGAACGTTCCTTGATGCACTCAACCAACCACAACGCACGGATCAAATTTTTAAACGGTTCGCAAGAGGCAGTGAGTTCGCACGGGATCTACGAGAGGCTTTGGCACCCTACCAAGGCTTTGAATTTCAATTCGGACTCTATTCTCGATATGAACGACGGGATTGCGTCTTAGCGGGAGATGCGGAAACCAGCAGTAACTACCGGGCAACCTTTGATCCATGGACAGCACTCGGTTATATCCGAACGACTGGCGACACACAACAATTTCAGATCCTCGCACACGAACGCGGCACCCGATGGGAGCATAAAATCATGCTGGAGCAGCTCGACGCGCCAACGCTCGAACGCCTCGCTTCGGAAATTCCAGCACTTCGCTGCGAGTATCTGATCGGACGCGTCCTATCGAAAAGCCAGACGGCACTCACGCGTTTAGCGGATCTTCGCCAATCACAACTGAATCTCACAACCGAGTTACACACGGGTTACACACTCCAACTCGAAATACCGATTTCTAAAAAACGGTTTTCTGTTATAGAACACCGTCGAAAGTTACGTGAGACATTTAACAATAACGGTACTTATCGTTTGCACCCACTGAACGGTGAATTCATCGAAAGACATCATAACTTGGCAAAAGGCATCCGAAACGGTGTTGTCTGGACCCTGGACTCCATTGACCTCCTTATAGGACAACCTGCTTCTGAGCAGGCGGATGAGGAGTTCCTTATTGTCAAAACGCCGCATCAAAATAAGTTCGTCGTCCGTTCTGCGGAAGAACTCCGCGAACGCTTGCCTAACAACGGATTCGAGAAATGTTGGAATGAAACCGTTGATGCGGGCGGGTATACTGTCCGCAACCAGATGAGCGGTAGAGTCTATGCTGTGAACTATGGGCGGCGGAGCACCGGTAGCATCCACGAAGGCGAGATTACCCAAGACAAGGTTACATACTATTTTTCAATCGAATACTTGGGGACAGAACCGGCGCGTTCCGGCGTTTCGCAATTCGGGGTACCAACGGGAGGACAGCGCAGCTTCTTTGATAGGCTCCTTAACAGGCAAGCTATACCTCCTGTCTTCGAGCAACTGATAAAAACGGAAGCACAGGTTATAGCAGAGATGAAGCTGCTCGCGCGGCATTGTAAGGAAAAACTGGAGATTTCATAAAATTAGAATGCCTAACTTTAGAGGATAAACCCCTCAATTTTAAAATTCGCGAAGGTAGAATCCATCTTAAGCGAAGTCGTTAGACCCGAACGGCTTTTCAATATCCCAAACAACCGAGAATCTGGTGAGACGTTGTGTGTAGAAGGATTTTGTGAGTTGCGCCAGGATACCCGCGTTTTCGCCTTTGAGCGAATGCAGGCGTTAGAAGTAATTGAAGATTAATCGAAGGAACTGCAACTTCAGACAGTTTTTTGTAACCATAATTTTCTGATCATATTCTTTGTTGAGGAGCCATCGTAATGATGTTCTACTACGTTACGCACATAAACAATGTACCGTCTATTCTCGAAAAAGGAATTTTTTCCAGAGAAAAGGTTAATACAGAAGCTATCCGGCCCACTGAAATTGCCAACAGTGAAATTGTTCACAGACGATCAAGCAGACTTACCCCTGATAAAAAAAATCGGTCGCACTATGTAAACCTATTCTTTTGGCCTTACAATCGAATGACATATAG
>RKRO01000297.1 GCA_007571355.1 Candidatus Poribacteria bacterium
GTCATCTATATCCTTTGCTTCCCAATAGGCGAAGGGGAGTCCGTATGCGTCGAGGATCACGCCATCAATGACGATCCGGTTTCCCTTTGGGGTGTGCATGCCGTATTGCGGAACAAGAGTAGCATCTACCTGCTTTGCACAGGTGTGCAGGAGCGTTTCAAAGGGCGAACTGACTGCGCCTTCGTGTGTGATGTTGTGCTGCGCGTATTGGTGCAATGTGGTGTAGTAGTCGCGGATTGGCTTGTGGTTGGGTTTGAGATTCAGCTGTGGCATGGGGATATGATAGCAAGTTTTAGGAAATATATCAACGAAAAATATTTACACGCCCAAACAGAGGGGAAAAATGACTATTGATCCCGCGTCAATGCACATAGCACGCCGCTGAAGCGCATCTATAGACCCTGTTGATTCTATAGACATATCACGCCGCTGGCGTAAAGAGTGCCTTAAACTCACGTTATCTATAACATGATGATTTTTTTGGAAAACACAGCGGACTGATGGCACAAACGAACAGTTTATGCAACAAAAGAGAAGCGTGTCTAAGTCCTAAAAATATTTATACATCCCCATTACCCTCCCCATTAACTGAAATGCATTGCGAATATGTCAAAAATGTGATAGAATAGGTGTTGATATTTTGGCAAGATAAACTGAACGAGTTACACTTTATAATTTCAGCAGTCAAGCGACTGAGGTTAGAACAGACAGAACACTATGAGTATTTCCTATCTACATTATCTACGGACAGCACAAGACATTCTGAAGCAGATTGAGGCGACACAGACCGATGCGATTGCGCAAGCCTCCGATATATGCGCTGAGACAATCGCAGAAAACGGTCTCGTTTATCTCTTTGGATCTGGGCATTCACGCATGGCGGTTGAAGAGATGTTCCCGCGTTACGGAAGTTTTCCAGGGTTCTTTCCGATCGTGGAATTGGCGGTCACATACCATAATCAGGTCGTAGGTTGTAATGGACAACGCCAGGCACTTTTTTTGGAAAACATTTCAGGATATGCAGAAGTTATTCTGCGTAACTTCACCTTCGGTCCCTATGACTCTATGATGGTCTTTTCGAATTCTGGAACCAATGTTCTGCCCATAGAGATGGCAATGGTTGCAAAAGATCAAGGACTGCCTGTCATGGCAGTAAGTTCCCTCGAGCATAGCCGTTCCTCTGCCTCAAAACACACCTCCGGCAAACGGCTTTTTGAGATCGCTGACTTGACAATCGACAACTGTAATCCACCGGGGGATGCAGTCGTAGACATCCCAAATTTGGCGAACCCGGTAGGGCCTACATCCAGCATCGGTACACTGTCGATTGTCAACGCGATTAAATGCCGTGTTGCAGAACTCCTGACAGCACGCGGGCAACCTCCTGTTGTGTTGACCGGTTCACATTTTCTCGGGCCCGAAGAATCTGCGAAACAGATTGAACGGACTTATAACGACTACAAGGCACGCGTGCACGGACGTTAGCGCGTCCCGATTTTTCTGTTGACTTTTCTCGTGTAAACCGGTATACTTTAAACTGCACGGGCGGACACGAGATTTCACTATCAAGTTTGCATCCACCGGACACTCCGAAATTCTGATGCTACAAACAACCCAAAGAATCGCTGTGATGGGTGGAACATTCAACCCAATCCACTATGCACACCTACTGAGCGCTGAACAGGTTCGCGTGGGATTAGGTTATGATAAAATACTGTTCATCCCTTCTGCGAGACCGCCGCACAAAGTCGAGGATGCGGATATTATCGAACCGGAACATCGGTATCAGATGGTACGCTTGGCAATCGCTGGGAATCCATACTTTGAAGTGTCTCGGGTAGAATTGGAACGCGCCGGGCCGTCCTATACTGTTGAGACGCTAAAAGCACTACAGAGATTTTATGGAAAAACGACCGAACTGGCATGGATCATCGGTGCTGATTCGCTTATTGAGTATGAAGTCTGGAGAGACTTTGATGAAGTCTTGGCACAATGTATTATGATCGCGACGACGCGTCCGAGCTATGAGTTGAACCGGGTCCCGTTGGAAGTCCGCAAACGGGTTACGACATTCCCGGTAACGGGTGTGGATATATCCGCGACAGTGATCCGTGAACGGATTCGGAATGGACTTTCCATTCGGTATCTCGTTCCGGCAACAGTCGAAACGTATATTCATCGGTATTGGTTGTATCAATAACCAGAAATACCCGTTTAACAATTGAAATGTCGAAACGCCGAAACCCGAAAATAAGGATATGAAAACCGTGAAACACACATGCAGTCTATGCGGAACCGTTTACGACTTCGTATGGGAAAAAGGCACGCCTCTGCCGAAAAATTTCCCGTTCTGTAGTGCGCGGTGCAAAGCATCCGACCTTGCAAAATGGATCAACGAGGAATACGCTATTAGTGAGGCATTACCAGACGCGATTTTGTCTGAGGCCGAACAGGAACTCCTTGCAGAACTGGCGAAATTAGGGGCTCACATTAACGATGAAAGCACCTAATGAGACAACACTAAAATCCGATGAACACTATACTTGCAGAATTCCGGGCACACCCGAAATCAATTGAGATTCAGCGGTACCTTTCAGACAAACTGAGTGCGAAACGTCTTCAGCATGTGCTCTCTGTACAGGAGATGGCGGTTGACCTGGCATTTGTCTATAAAGCAGATGCTTGGCAGGCAAATCTTGCTGCACTTCTACATGACAGTGCAAAATGGATGAACGCTAAAGCATTGTATAACGCGGTCCGCTGTTATGAAATTCGCTTGGATCCGATTGAAAAGGTCAGTCCATCGCTTCTGCATCCACTCATCGGTGTAAAGTTGGCTGTCGAGAAGTTCGCGGTAACCGATCTGGAGGTACTCGAAGCAATTCGGAACCATACAACCGGTAACCGATCTATGGGGATTATTTCACAAATCTTATACGTGGCAGACTTCGCTGAACCTTCACGGACACACAGAACAGTCGATTTCGTAAGGAAGTTAGCCTATTCAGATTTGGTGAATGCGGTCCATCACGTCGCTCGTGCAAAGATTGAGCATCTCCTTGAAAAAGGTGTGATGATCCACCCCAATACACTTCATACTTATAACAGTACGATAGCGTCTGTTGAGAACTAAAGGAGTTTTATTAGAATGGGAATGGAAAAGAACACATTAGATATGGTGAAGGCGGCCGCCTCGGCAGCCATAAGTCGCCGCGCCCAAGATGGCGTTATTCTTGATTTACGGGAACTCGACAGCTTCACAGACTTTTTTGCAATCTTCAGCGGCACCTCCGATATTCAAGTAGAAGGTATTTCACAAGCCGTTCTCGAAGAACTTGAAAACAACTGGTCACAGAAACCGTGGCATCAAGAAGGGGAACGTAAAGCGGATTGGATATTGTTAGACTACGTCGATTTTGTTGTCCACGTCTTTCTTTCTGAAAGGCGCGCGTATTATAACCTTGAACGCTTATGGGCTGAAGCCGAAAAGATTGAACTGCCAGCGTTAACAATGCCAGCCCATGTAGAAGCCCTCGAAGAAGAAAAATTGGACCCAGATAGTATCTTAGTTTTTGGCGAACAGGCGGAGAACGAATCAGAAATGTAGTGTGCTTTAGGCACTTAAGCGTTACGAAAACATTGCAATCTGAAGCGAAGAAACAAGCGTGGGATGGATTAATCAACAGCGACAAGTAAGACGGTAACGTTATCAGTGCCGCCATAATCGAGGGCTGTGTTTACGAGGGTATCAGACGCTTCTTTGAGGTCAGCAGCCGCCAATATAATGTTCGCAATCTCGTTATCATCGATAATTAGGTCGTGCAAGCCGTCGGTACAGGCGAGGACAATGTCTCCAGGTACAAGCGGATACGCGTCTGCGTTGACAGCAACTGTCCGTTTCAAGCCAATCGCCTGTGTGATAATGTTTCGTTTTTCATGGACACGTCCCTCTTCAGGCGTTATTTCACCTTTTTTAACCATTTTTTGAACGAAGGAGTCGTCAGTTGTTATCTGGTTGAGTTTCTCATCGCGTAAGACATAGAGCCTGCTATCACCGACATGAACGTAAGCAAGGTAACTGTAGGTAATAAAGCCGGCAATGAGTGTGGTACCCATCCCACGACCTTTGTTTTGGCTCTCAGCGGAGGTATAGATGCGCTGATTTGCTTCTTTAGCCAGATCGCGTAGGACACCGAGCCTTTTCATAGGTCCTAAATCAATCTGTGGAGATGCTTGGGTTTCTACCCATTCCTTGATAACTTCAAGAGCAATGCGACTCGCGATGTCCCCGCGTTCATGCCCACCCATACCATCAGCGATAGCAAACAACTGGAGCTGCGCATCAAAATAGTAGAGGTCTTCGTTCCTGTCGCGGATCTTACCTGTATCCGTTTTTACTGCAAATTGCATTTTTTTATATCGTCCGAGCTGCTTGTGGTTAAGAAAATAAGAAGAATCGTTACGCGCTCTATTCTGGAAGATGTCAAATTTCATTCAGGGAAACCACTCGCTTCTTTTGGAATGTCAACTGTTATGAGAAAACGATATAAGTCAGATTTCGGTTTCAAAATTCGCCCCCAAAAGAATATCGTAGCATATCGGTTATAACTGATATAGCCGAACGAGCGATACTAACCCTAACGGATTAAAACTTGAGGACTATGGAACAGAAAAATAGAGAGACACAAATAGATAAGCGGATCTTGGCACTGCATAAGCAGGCCCTCGTGATTGATTCGCACAACGATACTATCGTGGCACACATTCGTCGCGGGAACGTGAGTTTTGCCGATGAAAACATCCAAAACCCGATGGATCCCGTCGGCACTATCGCCTACCTCCGGGGGCGCGTGCCACCTGAAGAGGAAGCAATTGGCATTCAACTGAACATCCCAAAGATGCAACAAGGCGGCATTGATGCTGCTTTCTTTGCTGTTGATGTGACGCGCGCGTGGAAGAACCATCTTGCTTATGCATTAGACGCGTTTGGCTGGTTCAACGAAGAAATCATAGCGAACGGTGATGACATCTGCATCGCTCGCAAAGCGGATGATATTCGTGAAGCGAAAGCAGACGGTAAACTCGCGGCAGTCCTTGTTATCGAAAACAGCGAAGCCGTTGAACGCAGCCTGAATATCCTGCGCTCGCTCTATTTGCTGGGTATCCGCTCAATCGGCTTGACACATAACCTGAATACATGGGCATCAACAGGGAATGATGAAGAAGATATGGGCGGCGGACTGACCCGGTTTGGCATCGCGTTAGTTAAAGAGATGAACCGGCTTGGCATGTTAGTGGATGTTTCCCATATTAGCGAGCGTGGGTTTTGGGATGTTCTGGATATCTCGAACAGTCCAGTCATCGCGTCTCATAGCAATTGCAAGACCTTGTGTCGGCATCCTCGAAACTTGAGTAACGAACAACTGAAGGCCTTGTCGGTCAACGGTGGGGTCGTCGGTATCACCTTTGTACCGGGGTTCCTAACTGTAGATGGTTGGCAGAAAATGCCACCCCTGGCGCAGTTGCTTAACCATATCGCCTACGCTATTGACATCGCGGGTATTGACCATGTCGGTATCGGTTCAGACTTTGACGGCGGCGGGGATTTACTTAAGGATGCCAGTGAATTTATCAAAATCGCGGAAGGGCTAAGCGAACGCGGCTATTCCGATGGCGATATACGAAAAGTGCTGGGTGAGAACCACCTACGTGTCTTTGAGGCAGCATGTGGGTAGCGTGTGCCTTTGGTTCTCGTTACCTGCCGTGGACAGCTCGTAAGTCCAATCTTGCCTCGACATTGTCCGAAACAGCGTTTGTCCACGCTACATCCTCAATACTTTGCAAGCTCATCAGTGCAACATTTACCATCGGATTTGAGAGGGAGTAGTTCAGCAGAAAACTGTCGACATCAACGTCCGCCATTTCATTGGGAAAGCAGTGTTTCATAAGATTCTGAAAAGCGTTGCTGGTGGTAGAGCGCATGAGCACGATACCCATCTCTTGGGCAACAGCGTCGGGGATGATGCCGCGTCTGCCAAACGCGTCACAAGTGCTCTGATACATCAGATTATAATGGGTTTGTATCATATCAAACTCGCCTGTGGCGATCAGTTGTTCGGCACCGCCAGACGGACCGTCTGCAGAAAATCCGATGAATCGAACCGTTCCCTCCGCTTTTAGTTTCAGGTACGTTTCTAATCCGCCCTGCTCCAGAATGGGGTGTGTTTCTTCAGTGTAAAACCATCCGCCGTGGAATTGCAAGACATCAATGTAGTCGGTGCTGAGTCGCTGTAGGCTGCCCGCTACATCTGCCTGGATACCGTCTGGGTCGTACGCTTCCGTCTTCGTGGCGACGATGCACGATTCTCTGCGGTCAGCGATTGCTTTACCGATAACCGTTTCACTGTAGCCGCCGCCGTAATTCGGAGCAGTATCCAGAAAATTGAGTCCACAGTCCATTGCGTAATGAAGCATCTTGACAAGCGATGTTGCGTCATGTTCTGGGCGGACCCTACCGCCGCCGTAACCGATTTCTGACACGCTGAGCCCAGTTTTACCAAGTGTCCTGTATTGCATAACAAGTGAATCCCCTTTTCTGTAATACTATTTCTAAAAGTTTATAGCATATTATCGTAAAGCCCGTAAGGATTGAAACCCATCCTATTGAAGCGAGGTCCCTCTGATTCCTCCTGCTTGCGGGGGGAGGGGGGTATCCTTGTCCAAGTGTGCATTTATTTTCCGATGTTACGATAAACGCACCGAGCAGCCAAACCGCTGTAGGTCTGGCTGCCGAACCGAATTCTACTACCGAATTTACACGAAACCTATCTGTGAGGTATTTCTGTTATTCGAACGTATGGTGCGGTTGCTCAGTTTAACAGAACTTTCACCAAACAATTTCTCAACCTGCTGAATAACCTGTGGTTTGTCTGTGATACTGTATTTCTGGGCACACTGAGCGATCACCTCACCGTAACGAGGGCTCATGAGACGTAAAATCAGGTCCAGTTTCCCCTTGTTGGCGCGGGCTATTTGCTGGAGTGCTTCTAATTTTTGGGTGTTTTCGAGATCAGATTCTGGGATTATCACCTCAAGGGAAGTCGTCTGATCCCTGCTAACAGCGGCGATATCTACGATCTCTTCTGCTTGAATTTGACGTTCTTCTTGCTGAGGTTCGTCATCAGACTTCCGATTTCTACTATTCTGTTTGACGTTGACTATCCCACTCATCCAGATGGCTCTCCCTTCGACGAGCTCGCCCGCCTTTTTGTATGCATCAGGGAAAACGACAACCTCTACTGTCCCTTCCAAATCCTCAAACGCAAGGACCGCCATAGCGTCTCCCTTTTTGGTGGTAATATTTTTCACCTCTGTTATCATACCTGCCACGAAAACCTTGGAATCAATACGATGTTCCTCCAAGGTACCGGTACTTGCGGTTGTATAGTTTTCGAGAATGTCGTTGTATTCTTCGAGTGGATGTCCGGAAACATAGAAGCCGAGTTGCTCCTTTTCTTGTATAAGCCGTTCTAAGGGATCGAATTCCTGAACATCAGGAAGCGTTATCGTCATGGCGGGGGCTTCTTCGGCATCCCCAAAGAGGCTCATCTGTCCACGATCTCGATCTGCCTGTGCACTTTGTGCCGCTTTCATGACACTATCCAAACTCGCGAGGTACTGTGCGCGGTGACCGTCAAGTGCATCAAAGGCACCGCTCATAATCAGGCTTTCAATGGCGCGTTTATTAACCTGTTTCGTATCCACGCGTTCGCAGAAATCCTGCAGCGATGTAAACGAACCGCTTTCCTCGCGTGTTTTCACAATCGAGTCTATAGCGGCATCACCGACACCTTTCAGGGCAACCATCCCAAAGCATATATCGTTGCCATCTACCGTGAATTCTTTCCTGCTGCTGTTGACATCCGGCGGGAGTAGATTGATCTCTACATCCAAGAAGTCAGCAAGTTTTTTACATTCAGCGCGGTAACGGGTGATCTTCTGTGAGTTCCCAGATTCCCCGGTCATCATGGATGCCATGAATTCATGCGGATAGTGCGTTTTCAGGTATGCCATTCGATACGCTAACATCGCATACGCAACAGAGTGCGACTTGTTGAACGCATAGCCTGCAAACGGCTCAAGCAGATCAAATACCTCTTCTGCTTCTTTTGCTGCGATACCGTTTTCAGTAGCGCCCTGGATGAACTTCTCACGTTGGGCTTTGAGAAGTTCCGGATTCTTTTTTCCCATCGCAGAGCGGAGGATGTCCGCCTCACCCAGGGTAAAGCCTGCCATATCCCGCGCAATCTGCATCACCTGCTCTTGATAAACACACACACCATAGGTGTTTTTCAGCGCCCCCTCAAGCGAGGGATGCATATAGGTTACAGCCTCTATCCCGTTCTTCCTATCAATAAACTGCTGCATGGTCCCACTTTCCAGAGGGCCAGGGCGATAGAGTGCTGGAATCGCAGAGAACTCTTCAAATGTATCAGGTTTCAGTTGTGTAACAACGCGGTACATCCCGGGAGAAGTTTCTAATTGGAATAAACCCGCAATTAGCCCTGAACTGATTAACCTATAGGTAGGTTCGTCATCAAAGGGTATCTCTTCCAACTTGATGTCTTTACCGTGGTTCGCCTTGATCATCTGTAGACAGTCGTAGGTCTCTGTAAGGCTGCGTACCCCAAGGGTATCAAACTTGACGATGCCGACATCTTCGACAATTTTCCCATCAAACTGAGCCGCCACCTGGTCGTGTTTATCTTTGAAAAGAGGTACGTAGTCTGTGAGCGGACCGTTGGACACAACGATTGCAGAAGCATGACACGAGACGTGCCGTTTCATACCTTCGACGGCTTTGCTGAGATCCATGAGTTCTTGGTTTTCAGGACGCTCTGCGAGTATCTGAAATTCGGGAACCTGTTCTAAAGCCTCATCAATTGTGATCCCAGGAATACTCGGGATCCGTTGCGTCAACGCTTTGACATCTTCAAGAGGCATTTCGAGGGCCCTTCCCACATCTAAAATAGCCGATTTCGCACTCAGCGTGGCGAAGGTAGCAACTTTCCCGACAGAGGTCTCCCCGTATTTTTCCACAAGATACTTGATGACGTGTTCACGGGCACGATCGGCGAAGTCAATATCAATGTCCGGCGGACTCACGCGTTCAAGGTTGAGAAATCTCTCAAACAGACAGTCATAGTCCATAGGATTGAACGTAATCACACCGAGCGCATAAAGCACTAAACTACTTGCAGCAGAACCCCGAGCCGTAAGCGGATACCCTTGTTCGTGGGCGTGTTTAACGTAGTCCCACACAATAAGAAAATAACCAGAATACCCTGTCTGGCTGATAATATCGAGCTCATAATCAAGCCTTTGTTGAACCTGTTCGGACAGTTCACCGTACTTGGCGCGTAAGCCCTTGTAGCATAACTCTTTAAGGTAGGAGTCATTGGTATGTCCCGGCGGCACTTCATACTTCGGCATTAGGCTTTCACCATAATCCAGACGCAGATTGCACCGATTCGCAATCTCAAGCGTATTGCTAATTGCCTCCGGTGGGTAACCCTTCAACGCTTCTCGCATTTCATCAACGTTCTTAAAGTAGAAGTGGTTGTCAAATCGCATCCGGTCTTGCTGGTTGACAGTTTTCTTCATTTGAATACAGAGAAGGACATCGTGCATCCCATGGTCGGATTTACGGAGGTAGTGGCAATCGTTTGTACCGACGAGGGGGAGATTGAACTCTTTTGCCAGCTCCACCATTATCGGATATGCTTCAAGTTCCTTATCAATATAATGGTTCTGCACTTCAACGTAGAGATTCCGTTCCCCCATAATCTCCATGAGCGTTTTGAAGTTTTGGACACCTTCTTCTCGTCTGCTCGAACTGAGGAGTTGTGGCACCTGTCCCTGAATACATCCTGTGAGTGCGATAATTCCATCCCGATATTCACGCAGGATTTCCATATCAATGCGCGGCTTGCTGTAGAAACCTTCCGTATAGCCAAGTGATACCAGTTTAAGGAGATTCTGGTAACCGGTTGCATCTTCCGCGAGCAGTGTCAGGTGATAGGGGCCTCCTTGCTCCTTGCCGCGCTTTCGTCGGTCTCCGGGCGCGACATACACTTCACATCCGACAATCGGGTTGACCCCTGCCTTTTTCGCTTTGCTGTAGAGCTCCCATGCACCGAACATATTACCGTGGTCAGTGAGCGCAACTGCGGGCGCGCTGTTCTCAAGAGCCCAATTAACCATATCTTCAATACGGCACGCGCCGTCAAGCATGCTGTACTCGCTGTGATTGTGTAGATGCACAAATTCAGTTGCCATCTTCCCTCCAATATATGAGTTCAATTCTTGAATTATTAAGAACTATGAAACCGTCTTTATAATACCAAAGATCTGCGAAAATTTCCATAATAA
>RKRO01000465.1 GCA_007571355.1 Candidatus Poribacteria bacterium
TAGTTACTGGATTGCTTACGTTGAAATGATTTGGCACACGGCGCACCTTACAACGGTTGCGATGTCTGTCAACGTCATGTTCGGTATCCTGGCGATGACGCTGTTGAATATCGGTGTACGGCGTATTTTTCCACGGATCGCTTTGAAACCGCGCGACCTGCTTGTGGTCTATAGCATGCTCGCTGTCGGTAGCGCGTTTTCAGGACACGACTGTATCCCACGTCTGATGGGACTCATCCCATATGCCTTCCGCTTCGCGACACCAGAAAACGATTGGGAGGCACTCCTTTTTCACCATCTCCCTGAATGGCTCGTGGTAAAACATCCAAAAACAGTTGCGGACTTCTACGAAGGCGAGGTAAACTTTTTTACGGAAGGGTATGTGCAGCACTGGATCGCCCCGATACTCGCTTGGTCTGCAGTAATTTTTCTGTTAATGCTCATTTTTCTCTGCTTGACCGCGCTCCTTCGCAAGCAGTGGATCGAAAATGAAAAACTTGCATATCCGATCATCCAGATTCCGTTAGAAATTACCACGAACCGCCATATCTTCAGAAACCGTCTTCTCTGGATCGGTTTCGGGATAGCAATAGGCATCAATCTAATCAACGGGCTGCAGTTCTTCTTTCCTGTGCTTCCAGAGATTCCAGTCCGAAAGTACAATCTTAATATTTATTTCACACAGAAACCGTGGAACGCCATGGGCAGTACCCCGCTCCGATTTCATCCGTATCTGATCGGTTTCTCGTTCATTCTGCCGTTAGATTTAGCGTTTTCATGCACATTTTTCTACCTAATGAAGAAGGTACAACTGCTATTCGGAAGTGCCGTCGGTATCGCAACATTCCCAGGTTACCCATTTCTCGGAGAACAAGGTGCAGGTGCCTTATTGGCGCTGCTTGCGATTGCGTGTTGGCATGCGCGAAAGCATTTCGCAGCTGTGCTGAGACAAGTCGTTCATCCAAATCGCGCCGAGGCACGAACCGAGGCACTCTCCTATCGGAGTGCGGTGATAACGCTCGGAGTCTGTCTACTGCTCCTCGCGGTTTTCTGCATCCGGGGCGGGATGTCGCTGTGGGCATTCGCGATTTATATCGGTATCTACCTAACCATCGTCGTCGGATTAACTCGGATGCGAGCAGAATTGGGGCCGCCGATACACGCTATCGGGTATCTCACGCCACAATATATGATGATCTCGCTTCTCGGTACACGGCGTTTGCGCCCGGGCAACTTAACGATGCTCTCGCTCATGAATTGGCTCAGTGGCGCGAGTTACGCCTCTTTCCGAACACACCCAATGCCAGAGCAATTAGAAGCATTCAAACTTGCCGAGCGGACTGGCATCCGAAACCGAACGATGTTCACAGTCTTGGTCATCGCGAGTCTTGTCGGTATCCTATCCAGCCTGATTCTCTATCCTTATGCGATTTATAGTGAGGGCGTAGCTGCAGGTTCAGAGCAGATTCATGCCGGTGGTGCCGACACATATAATTTTCTTTCGTCGTGGTTAGTGAATCCGAAACCGACGGATTGGCTCGCGACCTCGGTGTTAGGTTTAACGTTTGCAGCGAATTTGGGCATTATGTTCCTGCGCTCCCGTTTTGTATGGTGTCCGTTGCACCCAGCAGGATACGTCATCGGCGTTGCGCCAGGGACAACAGATGTCATCTGGTTTCCGCTGCTCATCGCGATGGTAGCAAAATGGCTAATCCTAAAGCACGGCGGTATTAATGCCTATCGGAAAGCGGTGCCATTTTTCATCGGCCTGGTGTTAGGTGAAGCGTTGATGGGATGTTTCTGGCCCCTGCTGAGCCTTGTACTGAGGTCGTCTGTGTATAGCTGGATTTAGCGTCTCAACTGTTTGAATCGCCGTTTTTTCTTGACATTTTGCAAATTCTATGCTATCATTTTAAAATATATTCATCTTTATTAATGCACGTCGCGAAGTATATCTACAAACTCTCTTGTGGCAAAAACTGGGACCCATTTTAAAAGAAACTGTTTTTTCTTCAACGGAGAAAAAAATGAGTGATGTGCCTGTAATTTAAAAAATGATCGAAGTCAGAGAACTCACAAAATCCTATGGACCTACGATCGCTGTCAACAAGGTCTCATTCGAGGCACATGCTGGTGAAGTCGTAGGGTTCATTGGTCCGAATGGCGCGGGGAAGACCACAACGATGCGCATCCTCACCTGCTATCTCACGGCAGATGCGGGGAGTGCCACCGTCGCAGGTTATGATGTCCTTGAAAACGCTATTGATGTGCGAAAAAACGTCGGATATCTACCTGAGAGTGCACCGCTCTATGCAGATATGGGCATCCTTGAATACCTCAACTTTATGACGGAGGTTCGGGACATCCCCAAAAACCAACGGAAAGATAGGGTCAAATCGGTTATTGACATCTGTGGACTTGATGGGGTTATCCAAAAAGATATTGGCGAACTCTCAAAAGGCTACCGGCAACGCGTTGGGTTAGCACAAAGCCTCATCCACGATCCACCTATCCTAATTTTAGACGAACCGACCTCCGGGCTTGACCCCAGTCAAACGATTGAAATCCGAAATCTGATTAAGGAGATCGGGAAAGAAAAACTGGTACTCTTTAGTACCCACATTCTGCCAGAGGTGGCTGCGACTTGCAGCCGAATTCTTATTATCAATCGTGGAGAGCTTGTCGCAAACGGGACCCTTGAGGAACTTATCAGCCAGGTGTGGGTTGAAAACAAATTCCATATTGCCATCCGTGGGGAAGAAGAAGCGATTACAGCAAAATTGCATGAATTGCAGGGTATTGCTGAACATGCGCATGTCAAGACAGACAACGGTGTCGTCGCCTATGACATCACTGCAATGCAAGAAAACGAGAACACTGCTGAGACCCTCTTTCACACTGTTGTGCAAAACGGGTGGAGTCTGGTTGAACTTCGCCAAGAATCTGTGGATTTGGAGCAGGTGTTCCTTCACTTTACTGCTAATTCAGGTCGAGAAATCTCATCCATTACAGAACCTTCAAGACCAGAGCCCCGTTCCAC
>RKRO01000165.1 GCA_007571355.1 Candidatus Poribacteria bacterium
CCTTGCGGAAGACGTTTCCGCATCTATGAAAATCCCTAGTGTAGTATTTTAAGGACTTAAGTTCCTCAAAACCAGTGCAGTCATTATAACATCTTTATTAATTTATTACCAAATTTACTTTGGTTTCAAGTTGAGCAATATCAAATAATAATCTTCCGATTTTGGCTCATGTAAAAAGCGAGTACTATTTTTTTTAAGTTATGTTAGGGTGTTGGTATGGATTTTCCGATACCATCTCTCATAGATGAAACACAAGCGGCAGCGTGGGTGTTGGGTCATTTCCACCCCGAAGGGCTGTGTTGCCCCAAATGCCAAGCGAGCGTGTCTGAGGCACGCCTCTTCTGTAAGACGAAACAAGTGGTTTACAAATCTATCGCTGCAAACGGTGTGAAAGCCTCTAAATCTCTATAGCGGGACGGTGTTTGCTGGGACACAGTTTCGTCCTTCACAGGTTGTGCTGCTTTTGCGGAGGGTCTGTCAACGGGTTTCGAGTTCACAACTCGCCCGTGAGTTAGATATAAGCCGTCAAACAGTGCTTTCTATCCGCCGTAAATTCACACCTCAGCAGCATCGATGCAACCTTCCGGTGCTTTACCGGATGCTGCGGTTGAAACGGATGAGATGTTTCAAAACGCAGGTGAAGAAGGCGATAAGCACGTTGATCCTTCGGATCCCCCGCGGGGTAGTGGCAATAAACGGGTGGGAACACGGCACTTGCGAAAATGATCTTCCGCCGATTGTCGGAGACCCGAACGGGCGTGAAAGTCACCTCTTGCAATTACGGCTTGCGCACCGCACGGATGCTGCGACGCTTTCGGCACACGTTCATCCGTTTACACTGCCGGTTGCAAGGGGTATACAGATGGGTGGTGTCGGTATACTCATATCCAGTGCCCCCGCGAGATTGTTTTGCATAAAGTGAGCGAGTGGACGAGAGACGCAGACGGTGATGGGCTTTACGAGGTGCATACCTATACGATTGAAGGGGTCTGGACAACGGTTTGTAACTTTCTCCGCCTGTTTCGCGGGGTTCATAAAAAGTTCTCTCTGTCTATATCGCCATCTGTGAGTGCGTCATGAACCTGAAAGTTTTCTCTGTCGATTTTATCGCAAAACTTGTAAAAAGCACTTACGCTTGACATGAGCGAAGGTTTTTAGTATGCATTTACCGCTCAACCCAACCTACAAATTTACTTTCAAGTTCACGTTATGCTACAAACGAAAACCCTTTGTTGTGTGTGCGCGTGTGAAGCGCGAGTTACCGGTTTATTCTCGGTAAGATGATGTAACCACGAGATACCGCTTGTTCTTGTGCCTCCTGATGAGCCTGTTCTTGTAAGACTGCTTTATCTATCATTTGAGAATTCACCCAGTGTTCGGGTCCTTGATATTCAGTGCCGTAATGTTCCGCGTATTCCCGTAACCACTGATGTCTCTGTTCTCGAAGATGTTTTAATTTCTCTTTGAGTTCCTCAAAAACTGCGTTTGCTTCATCGACGGAAATGCTTTGAGCCTCAAGGGCGTTGTAGAATCGGTTGCCTATATCATTTACTTCCTCTTGTAGCTGCCCCAGTTCCAGTTTTTTTTGCATGGAGTTGGATGTCCACCAGATTGACGGTCACAGCGGTGAGGGTCTCAAAAACCTTTCGTATCCACGCGATTGCTGCGCGGCTACCGATACCTATTGGAAAAGAAAGTCTAAACAAAACGCTTGCTGCGTTTCCTTGCCCCCCCCTTTCCGTGTCAGGAAGTGATGCGGGCGTGGTTAGCGTCTGTTCTGGGGCGTGTCTGGCGTGCAAAACGTACCTTTTCGGTGCTAACGATCATCAAAAAGGATATTGACGAAATGTGGACACACGAGACACTGCTCTTGTTTACGCAACAGACGTGTCTGAAAAACTGAGACATTCTCATCACGCACTGACAGACGTTCTCACACGGATACCACACAAACACAACGATAGATCAAAACATCCTAAAAATAGGGGTAAGTGACACATCAGATTTTGCTTGTCTTAATTCCGAAAAATTGCTACAATTTTCGTAAATTTCCTATTAGACTGAAAGGAATGGAATGCATGACATACCGCCCTTTGCGAATCAAAGACCTGCCCGAAAGTGAACGCCCGCGGGAGAGACTTCACAAATACGGACCAGAGAGTCTGAAAGACTCTGAATTATTAGCGATCATCCTTAAGAGCGGTTTCAAAGGAACAACCGCCGTTCAACTCGGTGAACAGATCCTTACGGCACTCGAGGGAGATCTCAAACGGATGGCTGATTACAAATCCAAGCAATTTGAGAAAATCAAAGGTGTCGGAGAAGCGAAAGCAGCACAGATCGTTGCAGCACTCGAACTCGGAAAACGACTTGCACGCTTCCACGCCGACCGAGATAAAATCACCTCACCCTCCGATGTCGCCGACCTCATGATGTCTAAAATGCGATACCTACAGAAGGAAATCGTTTGCGTCTTATGTCTTGATACGAAAGGTGGCGTAACCACAAAAGGGATCGCAGGCGACCTTGATAGTGACTTGACTTGGGGAAGAAAGTTATCGGAAGCAACAGTTTTTGAAGGGACACTAAACGCTAGTGTGTTTCACCCACGAGAAATCTTTCGGTTCGCAATCGAGGAGTCGGCAAACTCCATCGTCCTCGTCCACAACCACCCATCCGGCGATCCACAGCCAAGCCAAGAAGACATCCGCGCAACAAAGCAATTAATTGAGGCTGGCAACCAAATCGGGATTAAAGTGTTGGATCATGTCATCATCGGGGACGGGATCTTTGTCAGCCTAAAAGAGGAAGGTTTTATCTAAGGGTATCCGATTCATCCTGTCCGCCTTTGGCGAACAACCTCGTATAGAAGTATACCCGCTGCAACTGAAACGTTGAGCGACGCAATCTTGCCTAACATCGGCAGATGGACAAGGTAGTCACATTTCTTTTTGACAAGTCGCCGGATACCTGTTCCTTCACTCCCTAAAACAAGACATAACGGAATGTTAAAATCCACATCCGTGTACAGACTTGATGTATCCCCCGCTGCGCCTGCGATCCAGATACCAGCGTCCTTAAGTGTATCCAACGTCCGTGCCAGGTTCGTTACCCTGACAATAGGGACATGCGCTGCTGCGCCTGCCGACGCTTTGTGAACAGCAGCTGTAACACCAACAGCACGGTCCTTCGGAATAATCACAGCGTCCGAATTCGCCGCTTCAGCCGTCCGAAGAATCGCACCAAAATTCATAGGGTCCTGAACGCCGTCTAACATTACCAACAGCGCGTTGTCCTCACTATGCTGTATATTCGAGAGTATAGATGACAGGTCGCTATAATGTGCGGATTTAACAACCACAACAACGCCTTGGTGCGGCAGTGAAGGTTCAAGTCTATCCAGCTCACGCCGTGCACAGTATTTTATGGGAATCCCTCTCTGTTCCGCCATCGCAACAATTTGACGGATGCGCGCATGTCCATTCCCCTCGGCGATACAGATTCTTTCTATACCTTGAGCCCCACTCTGTAGGCACTCCATAACTGGATTTCTACCAACGATGTATGCTGACATTCTAAAATAAAAAAGGCAGGTTAGACACCACCGTCTAAAGTTAAGTGCCACGGACGAACTTAATATCAGGTCCGCGCGGAGTGATCTTGATATCCATGTCTGCCTCTTGGCACTGGACGCAAGTAATAGCCCCAACGTTCGCATTTTCCATCAACGGCGCGAGTTTCCCTAATTTAAACACGAATTCTAAAATCTCGTCCGCTGGAATTTTCCCGTCACAGTCATCGCAAGGGATCGCCTCGCTTGACTTGACCTTTGCTAAAAGTTCTGATGCCTTCATAGATTCCTTTCGTTTTAGAACAACTCAATTGTCTATAGAAAATAACGTTCCTTCTGTTTATCCGATTCGTATTGTTTGTACGCCTCTTGCGTTGTGTCTACTTCAGAGACCTCTGCAACAGGCACATCCCACCAAGATTCATAGCCTGGAACCTGCTTGTAGTAATCTACATCAATTTTCACAACTGTTGTGTGTGGTGCTTCGCGCGCTTCATGCAGCGCAGCTTTTAGGCTCTGCAAAGTCGTAGCCTCAATGACTCTAGCACCGAGACTCGCGGCATTCGCTGCGAGATCCACCGGCAAAAAGTCACCTGAGAGTTCCCCACTCTCCTCGTTCCGGTAGCGGAAACGCGTGGCAAACCCCTGAACCCCTGTTGCCCGAGATAAACCACCGATGCTACTATGCCCCTCATTATTGATGAGTACAATTATCAGTTTATAGCCTTCCTGAATCGACGTAATAATCTCCTGTGCCAACATCAAATACGACCCATCACCGACCATAACGTAGACATCACGACTCGGATCTGCCATCTTGATGCCTAACCCGCCAGCGATCTCATATCCCATACACGAATAACCATATTCCAAATGGTACTGTTTCGGGTTATGGGTCCGCCATAACTTATGTAAGTCCCCTGGCATGCTACCCGCAGCACAAACCATAACATCTTCAGGACGTGAAAATTCATTGACCACGCCAATAACTTCGCTTTGGCTCGGTAGCGGACCGTGTCCAAGGTGGTAAAGTCGATCCACTTCCGATTCCCATTCCGCGCGATATTTCTCAATCTGCGCAGCATACGCTGCATCAACCTGATAGTCCGCAACAGCGGCAGTGAGTGCTGAAAGCGTGACACGTGCGTCGGCGACAAGGGGCAAGGCGGCGTGTTTATAAGCATCAAATTCGGTAACGTTGATACCGATAAAACGGACATCCGGGTTCTGGAAAGCAGTTTTGGAGGCAGTCGTAAAGTCACTCAAGCGGGTCCCAATAGCGATAACCAAGTCCGCCTCCCGTGCCGAGATATTCGCGCCTGGCGTACCCGTTACACCTACTGCCCCAAGATTCTGTGGGTGATTATACGGCAGTGAACCTTTACCAGCAAAAGTCTCACCGATCGGAATACCGGTACGCGCCACAAATTCAGCAAGTTGTGCTGTCGCCTCACTATAGATAACGCCTCCACCAGCGATGATTAAGGGACGCTTGCTCTCACGAATCCACGTCCCTGCTCGATTCAACAGACTTTCGTCTGCCCGAGGACGCGGGATCGTATAAACCCGCTTTTCGAAGAGTTGTGCCGGATAATCGTACGCCTCTGCCTGTACGTCTTGTGGAAGTGCCAGCGTCACGGCACCCGTCTCCGATTGTGAGGTCAATACCCGCATCGCCTCTGGTAACGCTGTGATAATCTGCTCCGGACGATTAATCCGGTCCCAATAGCGTGAAATCGGCTTGAAGCAATCGTTCACCGAATAATCCTGCGAACTCGGAGATTCCAATTGCTGCAAAACGGGAGCGACTAAACGGGTGGAAAAAATATCACCCGGTAGTAAAAGCACAGGCAACCGATTAATTGTCGCACCTGCGGCACCAGTAATCATATTTGTCGCGCCAGGCCCGATAGAAGTCGTGCAGGCAAAAGCACGTAATCGGTTGTTCATCTTCGCGAACGCAGCAGCGGTGTGCACCATTGACTGTTCATTTCGTGTCTGGTAGAAGCGAAAAGTATCGGCGTACTGATGTAACGCTTGTCCAATCCCGGCGACATTCCCATGCCCGAAGATGCCGAACATCCCGGCGAAAAACTGTCGCTCGTTTCCATCTCGTTCAACATATTGTTGTTGAAGAAATTGAACGATGGCTTGCCCCATCGTGAGTTTTCGTGTTTCCATAAAAATTAACCTCCAGGTCCGGTAGGTTCGGTTTTGTGGTGTACTCGTCCCAATGCGATCTGTCTTTCTAATCGAACCGGTCTTGTCCAAAGAACAGCGAATCATCACATTACCAACCGCCGCGTTCGTCGACAAATTCATCAACTTCAGGCATTGTTGGCATAAAATTAGCACAACCGTGCCGCGTTACGACAATCGCGCCCGTCGCGTTGCCGAGACGTGCAGACTTCTCCCAATCCCAGCTGCTGAGTTTACCATAAATAAAACCACTTGCAAAGGCATCGCCAGCACCGAGCGTGTTGTACACTTCAACTGGAAAAGGGGCTGCATGAATGACAGCACCGTTCGCAAGATGAACATCTGCTCCATCAATACCGCGTTTCACTATCAACGCTTCTGGACCAGCATCTAAAAGCGTTTTAATAGCATTTGCCATATCGCCTTCAATCGTAGGGTTTGAGATTTGGGAGTGTTCAATCGTGAGTTGTGATAGGTCCGTAAGTGTAGCCGCTTTGATCTCTTCTTCTGTACCAATAGCAATGTCAATATAACGTAAGGTGGATCGGACAACAACACCGAAAGCACGCGGATCATGCCACTGATCTGCCCGAAAATCGAGGTCCAAAAAGACTTGGCAACCGATAGATTTTGCTTTCTCAGCAGCATAAAGCGTTGCGCTGCGGCTCGGTTCTTTGCTCAAACCAGTGCCGGATATCAGCACCGCCCGACTTTCAGCAATCGGTGCCACGAGAACATCATCAATGGTAAGTTCAATATCTGCACAATTGTCGCGGTAATAAATAAGCGGGAACCGATCTGGTGGCTCAATCCCGAGGACAACAGCACTGGTTCGATGGTTCGTTTTGCGCGGGATAAACCGAGTTTCAACACCTTCATTCTTCAAAAATTTAAGCAGAAATTCGCCGACAGGGTCCTCACCAACAGCTGTCAATAATGCAGCCTGAAGCCCTAATCGCTGAACACCGACACTGATATTCGTAGGACACCCCCCGACAAAGGCACCAAAACTCTCAATGTCCGGAAACGCGGCACCGATGTCGTTAGCATATAAATCTAAAGAACTCCGTCCGATTGTGAGAATATCGTAGTTTTTCATTTTGAAGTCACGACGTTTTTGAACTTCTGATGCTCCTCAGCAAATTTACGCGTCAAAAGAAACGCATCATTCCCGCATGCTATGAGTTGAACCCCCAAACGCAACCACTGTTCGCCGCTCTTAAAATCGTTGACATAACACCCCAAAGGGATACTGTGTGCCTGTGCAAGTCTGATAATTTCTTTGATAGCATCCAAAAGGCGCGGGTGGTCAAACTCACCGGAGATCTCCATAGACGTGGATAAGTCATAAGGACCGATGAACACAACATCCAATTCACCAGTGCTAAGGATGTCATTTAGATTTTCGACGGCTTTAACGGTTTCAATTTGCCCGATAGTGAGAATTTCTTGATTTGTGTCGCGCACGTATTTTTGGGTATCAAGTTTTGTGAAATCCCCATAATCGGTATGTCCAATACCAAACGCAACGCCGCGATCGCCTTCGGGCGCGTATTTCGTCCATTTTCTAATTTTCTCGATATCTTCACACGATTCAACGCGCGGGATCATCACCCCCGTAGCACCAGCATCAAGCACGCGAGACAGAAAATAACGTTCAAGTGCTGGGACACGCACAATACATGGAAGATTCGCACCGCGGGCGTTCCGAACGATACGTCCGACGGTTTCTATAGAGAAAGAACTATGCTCCAAATCTGCGATCATAAAGTCGGCACCGGCACTCGCCAAGAGCGTCGCAATCGCCGCCCCCCCAAACTCAAGTACAAAGGTGCCAACAAGTAATTCTCCACGTTCTAAAGATGTTTTCACGTCACACAGCCCTTTAACTGACAACCGGGATTTCGGACATCAATTTTTGCGCTTCGCTAACCAGTTTGGTCGGTACAGACATTTTTTCACCAATCGATAAGATTAACAGGTAAATGTCGTAAGCGGTTTGTAATTCATTGTTAAGGTGTGCACTTTCAGCAGCGTTGAAATAACAGAAAGTCGCCATTCTGTGACACTCTTCAACCTTGGATAACATATTCGCATAGCCGTGATTGAAGGCAGCAAGAATATAACATTTGCCTGCTTCCTCCCACGACCGCTGGAGTTCAAACTGGTGAGCAAGTAGAGTATAATAGTCTGCACCTTTTTTAGCATTGCTCCTGGCGAGACGGTGTTTTTCAGCAACTGTGTAAGCAAATCGAGCGCGCGTGTAGCAATTGGCACCAAGCTCTATATCGTTTTTCTTAAGAAAGTTTCCAGCCTGTTTTTGATAGAATTTACCTAATTTATTATAAAGCGAGAGCCACTGTCGGGGGTGTCCCAGTTGTTCAGAAATTTGGATTTTTTGAAAAATGCGAAGTGCCTCTTCTTCGTGGGGGTACTGAACATCACTATGGACTTGCTCAAGCAGATATTCCGGTGAGGCTTCCTCAATGAGATGCCGATAACTACCCGCCGCTTTGACCTGAGGTTGTATCGGCGTTATATCTGTCGTTTCTTCTGGTACCAATTTTTGATGCTCAAGCCATGTACGAAGGTCCATTCTATCACTATCCGACAACTTGCGAATAAGCGAAATAACTTCTTCCACAGTCGGGTTCGTTGAGAGTGGAACACTGACCGTATTGAGTTTGCCAAATAGATTATCAATAATCCTCAACAAGCCGTGATCATTAATACAGAGACGACTCGCTTTTTGAAGTTCAGTCAGCGCACTCGGATAGTTTTCGGTCTCCGCGTAGTCGATAGCGAGTGTATAATGTTTTTCGACTTGCGTTAACAACTTTTCGCGCTTGTCACCCTCCTCTTTCTGGCGCCGTTGGAAAAAGAGGTTTTGATTTATCCGTTCCGCGTCCTCGAGGGATAGACGGAACATTTTCCGGTATCGTTCAAGGGCTTCCACCAACTTTCGCCCGCTGGAATTAGCACTTGCATCAATTAACTCCGAAGCTTGTTTGATATATTCATCTTGGCGGATACGATCGAGTTCATTGTACATCTCAGTCGCACTTTGATGCCGTTCGGAGAGGTGCCGATGGAGTGATTTTTGCAGGAAGTTACGAAGGACTTCCGGACATCTCTCAATCTCTTCTATCTCTCCAACAGCTTTTTTCTTGTCCATCTCCTTGTTTTCTCCTGAAAACGGGAACCGTCCGGTTACCGCTTCATACAGAATCAGTGCTGTAGAATAGAGATCCGCACGAAAATCGTAAGCCCCGTAGGTCTGCTCGGGTGACATGTACCGTCGTGTGCCTGCCATCGTTTCCGCGAATTCGGTTGTCTCACCAAAAATACGCGCAATACTAAAGTCTGCGACCTTCGCTTGTTTTTCAGGCGTGAGTAAGATATTTTGCGGTTTGATGTCTCGGTGCATAATTTTGTGTGCATGAGCCGCTTTTAACCCACGACAGATGTCCAAACCGATATTAAGGGTATCTGTTAACCCGAGAGCACCTTCCTCCATAAGTTCGTGGAGACTCTTCCCCTTAACAAATTCCATCACGATCCACGCAACGTAATCGTCTTTCCCCGGTTCGACGGTATGAATAGAAACAATATTCGGATGCCCCCAAATTCTTGACATCGCCTGAAATTCTGTTAGCAAAAATTTCATACGACTCGAAGGATAAGCGGTTTTTGCTAAGGCTTTAATGGCAACTTCCCGGTTCGTCATCTCTTCGCGCGCGCGAAAAACCGAGGAGAACCCCCCTGAATTAAGATATTCCAGCAACCTATATTTATCTAATATCAATTGATCAATCTGCATAGCGGTATCTTATCTTAATACGGACAGCATACAGTGATAAAACACAAAACCTAACAATTAGATTAGCAGAATTTAGACGAATTGTCAACACAAAAATAGACTTTAGGCGGATTTAGGCGGATTTGGCACCTGAACGGGCGCGTTGCACCTCCTTGACCAACTTCTTCGCTCTTTCAGTAAGAAGTGCGAATTCTTTCGCTTCAATCAATTGATTGTTAACCAACGCACTGCCAACCCCCAAAGCACTTGCACCGGCAGTAATAAACTCAGCAGCGTTGCAGGCGTTGATACCGCCTGTCGGAATCATAGGAACCTGCGGCAATGGGGCTTTTACGTCTTTTATATACGCCGAACCGATACCACTTGATGGGAACACTTTGACATAATCCGCGCCCATCTCCCACGCCGCCAAAATCTCTGTCGGTGTAAAAGCACCAGGAATAACCACCTTCCCATAACGGTTACATATTTCAATGACATCTGACTTTGTAACCGGACTGACGATGAACTCCGCGCCCGCCAGCATTACGGCGCGGGCTGTTTCCGCATCCAACACCGAACCGGCACCCACAAGAACCGTATCCCCATACGCCGATGAAACATCGCTTATTACTCGTAACGCATTCGGGGTTGTCATCGTGACTTCAATCACGTTAACGCCGCCAGCATGAATTGCCGACGCAGTCTCAATTAACTCGTTCGCACTGTTCGCGCGAATGATAGCGACGATACCACACGCTTCAATCCGCTGCATCTGTTCTAACTTTGTCATGGACACCCTCAAAA
>RKRO01000431.1 GCA_007571355.1 Candidatus Poribacteria bacterium
ACCGCATATTAATATTCTCAATGGCAAATGGTATTCAAAATATCCGTTCGGAAACGCCTTGATGCTGATGTTCGGTGTGTTTATTAACGCGCCATGGCTGATCCCCGCCCTTGCGACAGGTGGCGCCTTGCTGTTTCTCTACCGCTTTGTGAAAGAGATATATGGGGATATCCACAACGGGATCGCGCTCCTCGCTGCTGTGATCGGTCTTATCTCACCGGCGACACTCGGTATGGGATCAACATGGTTCAGTGAACCGGTGAGCCGTTTCTACCTCGCGCTCTTCCTATTTACGCTGCTTAAGACGTTGAACTGCAAAGGCGACGCGTCCCGCCTCGCGCGGATCGGCTATCCGCTGCTCTCAGGGTTTGCGTTGGGCTATGCGTTCAACACACGTCCACTCTCGGCGGTCGTCTTCGGTGTGGTTGGAGCCGGGTTAACACTCTATCATTTTTTTATGCAACGGCAGCAGTGGCAAACGTTATCCGCCACGTTGAAACGCTTCGGGTTCTTCTTTATTCCATTTGTGGTCCTGCTGGGTATATGTATGGCGTGGAATGCGCATTTCACAGAAGACCCGTTCATGTTCACACACACGGTTGCACAGCCTTATGACAAAATCGGGTTCGGTGCTCGGATGGAAGGCTACGAACCTAATATTGAACAGGCATTTATTTTTACACCCGCATGGGCAGTCGAAAGGACGTGGCGACACATTCTCCCGTGTATCAGTTTCAATGCACTCGGTTGGGGGAGTTATCACCACAATTTGTTGAAGGATGCCGAGTTGTCATTGACGTGGTTGATCGCCTTTGTCCCCCTAATTCTACCGTGGTGCTTGTTATTTGTTCCGTTTTTCCATTCTTCGCGCAACAGATACGATGTATTCTGTCTGATCCTGCTTGTTGCCAATTTGTTGCTTTACGCCTTTTTCTACTTTGAAGGTTCAACGTGGGGGTTCACACCGGTAAACGCTCGCTATTACACCGAATCGACGTTTCTCGGTTTCATTCCCTTGGTCGCGCGCGGGATGTTTATCTGTTATGAGCGGTTCAAACTGCGCGAGCGGCGCGGGCTTGCGGTTGCTGTCGGCGTGTGCCTATTGTTGCTGAGTGTCAATACGGTATGGAGTTATGTGCGTATTGGGGAAAGATACCAGAATTGGGGGCATGTCTATCAGCAGCTGCCACGGATGGTGGAAAAGCAAAATATTCACAATGCCGTTATTTTTGTGTCTCGACACCGGGGCGCGCCAATTGGGGATTATCCGTTTAAGAATCTCCAAGAAGCCGACATTGTGTATTTTAAACTCGGTCCCGCCCCCCGCTGGAAACTCACGAACAGCGATTGGAGGAATGTGTACGCGCAGTATTTCACTGGTAGAAGCGCGTATCTGTATGTACCCGGTAAGAATAACCTAACACAACTAAAATAAACACCAGTTTAAAAAAATATGAGAGGTTTCCGAGGCGGACGCAACTTAGGAAACCAAAAAGCAATATATCCCCTGGGAAAGCGGTGATTTTTAGAAATCCGCCCTTCATCCCACCTTATCAGGGTTTGGGAGTGACGCGCTTCTTTCTTTAACTTCCGTTGCCGGATAAGATGGGGATCGACATACACAGGATCCTTACAATCAGTGAGGTTTACTAACATAGCACCACCAATGCGAAAATAAAAGGAAAACGAAAAACAAGATTGACAACAACACCCGCGTCAATTAAGATTTATCGTTTTTGCCAGAACGACGAAAGTATCCACCCAACTGCTGCACCAACGAGAAAGGAGAAAATAACAGACTGCATATCAGAACTGTTAGCAACAGTGGATACAGGATCCTGGCCTGTTCCGATGAATTTATCGGGAGCCAGATCAGGATTAATAGAGCAACCAGAGAACACAAGTTTTGATTTTACTTTCAGTTAGACGTTTTACCCAAAAGGGTAGTGAATTTCAATAGTCCGTGTATTTTTAGGTAAGTTCAATAGTTCCTTTTGAAAAAGAAATATTAAGATCAAAATTCATCAAAAAATTTAAGCCTAATACGCCTTCAACGTATGCTTCCACAGGTAAATCATGGCATATAATTTCAATATTTTCTACAGTTTGCCCTATAGCGGTTAGTCCTTTGCCTTCAATAATTGGCACTTCTTCAACGCCACTGCCTGTTACGACAGATTCTATCCTCTTTGGATTTGAGACATTGTATCCCAAAGCCGAAGCAACATATCTCGGAATTGATGAAGTCGTTGCCCCAGTATCTAGTGCTACTTCAATATCTCGGAAACTTTTACCATCAATACCTATCACTTTAACAGATACCAAGATAAAATTAGATACGGGTTGAAGACGGATCCTTTGCATTACAGAAGGTATAACCTCCCTTCTGGGGGAGTGCCTGTGTAGCGTATCGCCGCGGCACCTTTATATTCCGCGGATGCCTTTTTAATAACATCACGCGACGGGCTGTGAACGGCAACTATTCCTGATATAAGTTCGGTACTTGCGCTATGTTCGCAATCGACTATGAATAGCCATTGATCAGGGTAATGCTGCACCATCTCATCGATTGTCAAACGTTCCTGTTTCATTTTTAACCCTCCTATCCAATTTGATAAAATTCCACGTAACTATAGGATATGCCTATATTGTATTACAATTTAAAAATAAAAACCAATAAAATTCGGAGGGTTTTCGGCTAAGTGATGAGATATACCATTTTAGGATTCAGAACTTAGAATCGAAAACCCTCTTCCAGATAGGTGCCATCCGGGTTAAAGCGGGAAACTTCTGCGGTCACTTCCAAGAATCGCCTTCTATGCGTTCTTCCAAACACTCAAAATTGTTGTGAAAGTCTTCAAACACACCGAAATTATGGATCCGACCTCTATTGAGCACTTCTCCCGCTCTGTTTATCCGCAGTGTCGTTTTTTGATTGTCGGTTATTTGATAGGTATCCAACGCCAAATTATCAAAATGCTCGACATCCGAAGTCTTAAAAATGTAGTAGTTGATGTCGTGCGTATCTTTGTCCCAGACTTGTATCCACGCGTAGAACACTCTGGAATCCCTCAGATGATAACGGATTTTCGGATGGAAACTAAAATTTTTGGTTTCTTCTCCCAATTCTGTCGTTTTTGCTTCAATTCCTTCTGATGTCTTTACCTGAATGAATCGAACGATCATCTTTAGGCTATCTTGATGACAGGTTTCACAGAGTTGCGTTGCCGCTCTGCTTTTGCGTCCTTTATAATCTTGTTCCCGCATCCATGCGCTTTTGAACACTTCACAGTTTTCGCAGTAACTTTTTAGAATGACAAAATCGAATTTCTCGTCACTATACGCTTTATAAACTTGCCATCCTCGCTCATGCAGTTCCATCGATAAGCGTATCTCTCCATAAAGTCCAATTACGCTCGTATCTCTATTGCCAAATCCATTCACGTTCCACCTCTTTGGGGCTGATACCATCGGTTTCACAGGGTGTCCCATCGTTTTTGTGAGGGACATTGGTTTCGCAGGGTGCTTCATCATCTGGAGGCCGCCATAAATAAGACTGTTCTGAATCCTTCAGATTACATCACCTGTTCCAAAATCACGATGTCCCCAGGATTCCATGATTGCGCGATGATGTAGAGTTTGCCGTCAATCTTGCGGATGACTGCGCCGTGTAGATGCTGGAAGGTTTCCACACCCAACTCCTCTTTTAACATAACGGTTGAGACGAGGTTGTTGCCCTCCAGTATGTAGAGCGGCGCGCCTTTCTCTTTATTCGGTCCGTAGAGACACGCGACGACAGCATATCCCGCCTCGTAATCAATGCTACAAGGGAATGAACCTTTGATCAACGGAAGTGTTTCCAAGTAGGTGCCGTCTGGTGAATAGCATTCAATCTCCGCGTTTGCCCGATCAGAAGCATCCAATCGGTTTGTGCCCGCCGGTACTGTGATGTGATGTCCTGTACCGAATTGCCCGGGTTCCTCGCCTTTGCCGCCGAATGCCAACGGATACCAGTTCGCTTCAAGCGGTTCAAGATTCGTCAGTTTCGCACCCAGAATGTAATCCAAATCGGAGTACCCCGTGGTAACGTAGAGCATACCGTCAATGTGTGTCACGCCGGTCGGTACAAACTTCCCGCCTTCGCTGAAATAGATGTTAACCTCTTGATGCTCGAAATCTGTCATCGCGTTCGGTGCCGCTAATGTATGTACAAGTTTACCGTCCAGTGTCGTCGTGAAGATTTTACCGACATCGTTAACTGGAAAAGAGAGGTAAGGCGTTCCGCCAGATGTTGTCCAGACGGTTACGTAGTGCGCATTGGCTTTTTTCAACGCGGCGGGAGTCTCAATTAATCGCGTTGTTTTCAGGTCTGCACTGATTTGGATGATACCGACATCAGGGAGTGCAAAGTAGGTTTCGCCTTTGCCCTCCCGTCGATCCACGCCAAACCCACCGTGTGCGTTATCAATTGCAGCGACGACTGCCGCCGGGAAATGGTCGCGTGTGTAAAGAACTTTGAACTTAAGCGAGCCCTGTCCACTGGTAAGAGGGGTTTGTAACCCTGACTCAGTTGTCTTGTGGTGTGCAGTGAACTGAAACCTCTTCTTTTCTGCCGGTGGATGTCCTGTCACGTGTGCAGAAGCGTGCCCGATTATAAAGGTAACAGCGACAATTATATAGAAGACCTGTCTCATTCTTAACTTTCCTCACTATGCCTGTATGAGCATTCGAAATTTCTTAGTAAATTCGCAGCTGCGCGCAATGCTCGCCACATCTTCCATTTTATATTGAACGACCAGAGGCCCGGAAAAACCGATCTCTTTCAGCCCTCGCGCAAATGTCTCGAAATCGAAAACGCCGCTACCAGGTTCACCACGGTGGCTCCCCGATACGTGGACATCCCCCAAGCATGCCTTCATCGCGTGCGCCGCAGCATGTGGTTCCGCACCATCGTTGAAAAGGTGATACGTATCACACGTCAGATAGACAGGCAATCCTGTGTCCTCAATGAATTGAAGACCTTCGCGATAGTTATCAAGCGGACATCCCTTCTCAAACTCCAGGGCGATTTTCATTCCGTTTTCGCGGCAAGGAGCTATCATCTGAGACAGGTTATCGGCGAGCGCGTCCAGAGAAACTTCTCGCGAAACACCTTCTGAGGGGTTCACCCACACACCGATGATGTCAGCTTCGAATCGGCGGGCGACTTCAAGTACAATCTCAAAGTGTTCTAATGCTTCGGTTTTACGGGCAGGTGTCGTCAGGATATGGTTACCGAAACCGATTGTCGGCGCGACGAGCCCGTGTTTCTCAGCAAGGTTCACGGCATCGTCTATCTCTGCAGTGGAAATTTCACCGAGAAAACCTGCGTGGACAGGGATATTGATACCCTCGTAGCCTGCTTCAGCGACGAGATCAAAAATCTCGGCACGCGTAAACCTGCCTAAGGTGCCAGCGTACGGGTCGTAACAGACGGTTAACATTTTTCCTCGCTTGAATCCGTCTCTTTTGATAACGGATACGGATCTTCTTTTGTGAGTTCACCATTCGGGAGTTCGTAGTAAAGATGCCCATTGAAATCATACACGTTTGGAATGCCCTTTTTACGGTTTTCTTCTTGTGCTCTTTTTGCGGCACGATTGCCGATTCGTAGCATTTCACGTGCCCATCTATGGGTTTCAAGGCTTAATTTGTCTTGAGGCATTACGCACCTCCATTGCGAATGTCTTGCCTAAATAGTTCAAAGAAATCTTCATTTATGACTGTTACCTCATTCCCTTCACCGGAAGCGACTTCCTGAAAATATTCCGCAGAATTGTAAAACAGACTCCACCTGTCTACGAGATTTCTGTAGGTATACCAAAAGTTGTGCTTGCTTCGATAAAACCGACGTACGACATCTTCTGTGGGGACGTGGTGCCCACCCGATTCTACCCGATTTCGGATCCGGGCCACGCTCGTCTCAGGGGTCTTGAGAAAAATAAACACGATGGTGACTGTCCATCCCGCACGTTTCAATTGAGAGATAGTTCTCACAAACCCTTTTCCTGCAAGCGTCACTTCCACAACAAAATCTTTCTCCGCTTCAATAAGTGCCTGGATTTCTTGTATAAAGAGCCGTCCGGCTTGAATTTTGACTTTTTCCATGTCCTCTGGACAGGATACGAGTCTTTCTGCAATCGCATCGGCACTGATGTACGCGGTTACCTCTGAATCGCGAAGATATTCAGCGGCGAATGTTGTCTTGCCCGATCCATTTGGCCCCGCAACGATTATCACATTTTTTGCCAATGGCGTACCTCTTTAACTTTGGTTCGGTTAGAAACCGGCTGTCCCCTGCTGCTTGGATTACTGCTTGTTCAGACAGCACTGCTTATATTTCCGACCACTGCCACACGGACACGGCGAGTTCCGTCCGACTTTCTGTGAGGCTTGTACGGCTATCGGGGTGTTGACTTCTGCTTTTTCCTGCCGATGCCGCCGTAGAATGGGCATAATACTGTTCGCGGGTCGTCCTGCTTGTAGGGCGGCAGCCATCATCTTCATCGGTTCGTCGATGTGATTAAAAAACTGCTTATAGCCAGCGCAGAGATAGTTCAAACCGTCTTCACCCGTAGGTGTCTTGATAAACCGGTTTTTCGGACAACCGCCGTTGCAGACAAACTTCACTTCGCAGCTGCGGCAGTATTCGGGGAGCGTATCGCGTTTATCGGTACCGAATTTGCGTTGGAACGTCGAATCCACCATCTCCTGAATGGTGTTCTCCGCAATGTTTCCGATGTGATAGTCAGGCGTAACGAAGTGGTCACAGGAGTAGAGGTCGCCGTTATGTTCAATCGCAAGCGCGTCGCCGCAGGTTTCATTGAAGACACAGAGGCTGGGGTTATATCCCAACCACGCCTCCAGCGCGACATCGAAAATTTGGACAAAAATTCTGCCGATGTCGTTGACCACCCATTCATCAAAAACCGCGCAGAGGAATTTGCCGTACTGCCGTGCCGTGACAGAACGCGGAGACACATTTTTCCCACCGAAATGCTCAACTGCAGGGATGAACTGCATAAACTCCGCACCGAGTCCTTTGAAGTAGTTATAAATCTCTTTCGGATACTCGGCGTTGTGCTTGTTCACAACACACAATATATTGTAATCAACTTTATGATTTTGCAAAACACGAAGCCCGCGAATCACCTGCTCGGACGATGGGCGCCCGCGTTTGTCGTAGCGGTATTTATCATGGATTTCTGGGGGGCCGTCGATACTGACCCCGATCAAGAACCTGTTCCGCTTAAAAAATTCACCCCACTCATCGTTAAGAAGCGTGGCATTCGTCTGAAACGAATTCTGGATCTGCATACCGGGACGTCTGTATTTTTGTTGGTATCGGATCGCCTGCCTAAAGAAGTCTACCCCCATCAGTTTGGGTTCGCCCCCTTGCCATGCGAACGTAACTTCGTTGACTTCCTGTGCTTCGATGTACTGCTTAACGTAATTCTCTAAGATGGCATCGTTCATCCGGAAGGATCGCGTTTCGGGATAGAGTTTCTCTTTGTCAAGATAGAAGCAGTACTCGCAATCCAGATTGCATATCGGCCCGATCGGCTTCGTCATCACATGAAATGCGCGCGGTGTGTTCTGTTGAAGCATCTGATTTCCCTCTCTTTGCCTGACCTTATAACGTATGCTTTAAAGATGTTTTAAAGTTTAGCATATCTCACGTGAATCCACAAGCAAAAAATAAAGACGCTTTATTTCCGTTGGTATGGAAAATATCCTTGACAAAAAAGGAAAAAAAATTATAATAGCATACTTTACACGGCAGGAATATAGGGAACCCTATTATCCTGTCCTATTTCAAAAATATTAATTTCAAGAAAATTTTGTGCAGGGAGGAATCAAAGTGAGATTGCTAACCGTAAGTATTCTGTTGCTTTTAGGGCTTTGTGTCTTTTCGTGGGCACTTGAAGAGGATGATCCCGCGATTGTTGGGGTTTGGCTCTTTGAAGGCGATGTTAAAGACGCATCAGGCAACGGCAATGATGGAAAGATTGTCGGCAATTTTAAGTTTGAGAACGGTAAATTTGGTAAAGCTGTCGTCGCGGGTGGCGGCGGTAGTATCGATGTCCAAGATTCAAAGAGCATCCAAAGCGTCAGCGACGAATTGACCGTGGCTGCATGGTTCCGAGTGGATGCCGACTCAGATACCGGCATCCGAAAAAACGGTGCCTATCTGTTAGAAGACCAGTCGGGTGGTGAACCCATTCCTGACGGTTTCTCATTTAGGGTCTGGACAGATGCTGGTATTACGCCCGGGTTCTATGGTAAAACAGAGTTAGAGCAGGGAAAATGGTATCACCTTGCTGGAACGTACGACGGCTTAAATGTTGAGATGTACGTTGATGGTGAGCCCGAAAGTAAACACGGCGCGTTGGATGCCGGCAAAGCAGACTGGAAACCTGAGTGGAACGGCAAGGTCGCTGCGGGTCAGGTGTTACAACTCAAGTTCGGTACAGAGTCGTTTACGGGTGGTATTGACGAGATTGTCATTCTCAGCCGTGCGCTTGAGCAGGCGGAAATAGAACAACTCCTCAACGGTTGGGAGGAGGCTTTCGCCGTTGAACCGGAAGATAAACTCGCCACAACATGGGGTAGAGTGAAGACTGCTCGATAAGCCCATTGACGCAGCAAATCTATTTTTCCGGGTGCGGGGACGCGTTTAAGTCCGGTCCTCGCACCGCATTTTCTATGCCTCCCTTTTGCGTATCTTCAACGTCGACTGCACGCCAAAATCTTCTTAATCTTACCCGGTTGCGCCCAATTACACTTGCCTGCACCGTTCAGTTGCTTTAACAGGATCGGAATTTCGGGGTTTTCCAATGCTGTCTTAATCCGTTGGGCATCCATTTCGGTCCAACACGGAATGAATGCGTGCATTGCCTGATTGCCTTGCCACATCTGTCCCTTTACACTGCTTAGCACTATCGGCGTAAAATCGCTTTTCCCATACGCCTGCCAGATCACTTTGAAAGGCGCGAACGCATAAGTCCCCACACCCAGCAGGGCCCACCAAGTGCCTCTATTAATCGCAGATCGGAGCAGCGTTCCCTTCCGCGACTTTAGCACCTCTTGTGCATTTTGTAGATACGTTTTTAAGGTGTCCCACCGTCCAATTTCATCCCACGTAAGCGGTTTCCCCGTTTGTGGATCGTACGGCAGCAGGATCCATTTGCAAGGTAGAGATGTGTTTTGTCGCCATATCTCCTTTGTGGCGAGTGGGTATAGAAACTGGTCAGGGAGATGTGGAGGTTTGTCACCGAAGATAAAGACTCTGTTCGCGCCGCAGGTATTCACGCCTTGGCGCGGTTTTTGTTCGGGTGAGAGCCTGATGTCAGGCATCGTGTTGGTATTCAAGTCGTCAAGGTCTTGCACAATCCGCCACGGATCTGTCGGGTTTTTGAGCGGCAATGCTATATGTTCAACCCATTCGCTGTCCAACTCCCTGAAATACGAGACTGGAAACTCCTGCCGCGTGTCTACCGCAAATTTGGCGCAGCAATACGATGTGCCAACGCCCTCAAATACCTCCGTCGATGTGAATTCATAAACGGTATCTACGGCAAAATCTCTACGATAATCAACGCCGTTGTGAGAACCTCTGGCACCGTAATTCCGAAATCCACTATGGGCCCCGTCGCCAAAAAAAAGAGAGGTGGGCAGATAGAAATATCCAACGCCGTTCTTTTTTAGCAGTCTGCCCAAACTAACCTTCAGTACCAGTGCTGCTATATCTGTCCGGGAAGAACCCAGAAGCGTCTTCTGTCTATCTGGCACAAGTCCTTCTGCAAGGAAAAAGGGTTTTAGGCGCGCTTTATAGGCTGTCGGTAAATCTCCGAAGTTTGCCCACGGCGGATTCCCGACAAGAATATCGTATTTTCTTTCATGAATCTCTGTAATAATATCTTGGCAGAAGATTTGAGAGATGGGAAAATCAACGCCAAATTCTCGTTTGACGTTTTCTCTGAACTGTTCCAGATGTGTTGGGAGTCTCTCAATGAGTGTTAAGCGGGACAGGCGTTCAGGCGTTATCGTAACGCCTTTTTGGCTTGCGATGTGGAGCATCGCAAACGGAAACGCGCCCTGTCCTGCAGTCGGGTCGCAGATATGCGCGCCATCAAGCCAAGCGTCAAAGATATTCCATTTATGGATGAGCCATTCTGCCCATTTTAGCGGTGTAAAAACCTGTCCAATGTGTTCTTTCATTTAGTTAAAGGATACTCGTTATCCTCGCTTTTTGCCTGGTTACACCAAGGCCCACCCCGACCCCAACAGCTACCGGGGTACTTATGCCAGCAG
>RKRO01000184.1 GCA_007571355.1 Candidatus Poribacteria bacterium
TTCCCTGAGAATCCAGATGTTGTCGTCCAAGTCAGCGGGAAACAATTCAATTGGGATATGACATACCCTGGACCCGATAACGAATTCGAGACAGAGGATGACCTGACATTGGAAAATGAACTGCATGTACCCATCAACGCGGTCGTGCATATCCGGTTAACCTCCATAGATGTCATTCACAGTTTCTTTGTCCCGGAATTAAGACTTAAACAGGATGCATTGCCCAACAGATTTATCAATGTCTGGTTTGAGGCGACAAAGGCAGGACGGTATGAGATTCCGTGTGCCGAGCTCTGTGGGTTCGGACACTCTGGGATGCTCGGCTATCTCAATGTGCACGAACAAACCGACTACGACGCTTGGGTGCAAGAAAGATGGCCGTAGGGACGAGGCTACCTCGCCTATACAGGCTGAAGGAGGAGAATAAAGATGAACGATAACGAACATACAGAACATCATCACGAAGAAAGTTTTATCCGTAAATATATCTTTTCGCTCGACCACAAGATGATCGGTAAGCAGTTCCTTATTTATGGACTTATTATGTTTTTCCTCGGTGGCGGGCTTGCGCTGCTTTTTAGGTGGCAACTTGCGTATCCTGAAAGACCGTTACCCATCATCGGTGCCTCGCAACAATACATGGAAGAAGGTGAAATCGTCACCGGTGCCGACAGGATGTGGGAACGCATCTACGAATCCGAAAAAGAAGAATGGCTCGAAGTCAATATGCCTAACGGGGTCGTTGAACCTGCATTTTACAACATGCTTTTTACAATGCATGCCACTGTTATGGTGTTCTTCGTTGTCGTACCGCTCTTGGTCGGTGCTTTCGGAAACTTCTTAATTCCGTTGATGATTGGCACACGCGATATGGCGTTTCCAATCCTCAATATGCTCTCATTCTGGTTCGCCGTCCTCGCAGCGATGATAATGATGATCGGGTTTTTTGTCCCGGGCGGACACGCCGCAGCGGGGTGGACAGGTTATACACCGCTTTCTTCGGATGCACAATGGACAGGCGTGGAATGGGGACAAATCCTCTGGGGGCTTAGTCTTTTCGTTCAGGGTCTATCTTCGCTCGTCGGGTCTATTAACTATATCACGACGGTTATCAATATGCGTGCCCCCGGAATGACGTTCTTCCGCATGCCATTGGTCATCTGGTCGCTTTTCATCGTTGCGATCCTTTTGCTACTCGCTTTCCCGGTGCTGTCGTCTGCAATTGTGCTTCTCGTCTTTGACAGACTTGCTGGAACAACCTTCTTCACTGCGACAGCGGAAGGGGGCGGGGATCCGCTGCTCTGGCAACACCTCTTCTGGTTCTTCGGACACCCGGAAGTCTATATCCTCATCTTGCCCGGTATGGGCATCGCCTCCGAATTGATCGCTGTCTTTTCACGCAAACCGATCTTCGGCTATCGTTCCATGGTCTACGCCATGATCGCTATCGCGTTTTTGGGGTGGATCGTCTGGGGGCATCACATGTTCCAGAGCGGGATGCGTCCAGGTTTAGGCTCCATATTCATGACAACAACCATGCTCATTGCAGTGCCATCAGCCATTAAGACGTTTAACTGGCTGGGGACAATGTTCCGTGGGTCTATCCGATTTACAACGCCGATGCTTCATGGTATCGCTTTCGTTTCGATGTTTGTGATTGGCGGACTCAGCGGTATCTACATGGCAAACACGCCGGTCGATATTTACGTCCACGATACCTACTACATTGTGGCGCATATTCACTACGTTGTGTTCGGGGGAAGTCTGTTCGCTATTTTCGGCGGTATCATCTTCTGGTTCCCGAAAATGTATGGACGCTATATGAACGATACACTCTCCAAAATTCATTTCTGGTTGACTTTCATCGCGTTCAATTGCACCTTTTTCCCGATGCATATTCTCGGAGTCGGTGGACACATGCGGCGAATCTCCAACCCGCTGCAGTATGAGTTCCTCCAACAGTTTGAAGGCATGAATATCTTTATCACAATGAGTGCATTCACGCTCGGCTTCGCGCAGTTAATACTCGTCTTCAACTTCTTCTGGAGCATATACAAAGGGAAAGTCGCTGAACAGAACCCGTGGCACGTAACCACATTGGAATGGGAAGCACCGACACCCGTACCGCACGGCAACTTCGGTCAAATTCCGACTGTCTACCGCGGTCCCTATGAATATAGTGTACCGGGCGAAGAATCTGATTGGCTGCCGCAGGCACAGCCTGAACACGCACCGGCAACAAGCGGCGACTAAGAAATTGAGGAAGAATGGAAAGGATCTTCCACGCTTTTTGTGTATCTGGAATTTAGCATGCAGCAACACATGGGTTATCGTCTATGGCTACACAGAACGGCACGCCTCACCGCAGGCGCGACCTTCGTGTTGATTGTCATCGGCGGGATTGTCACAAGCACAGACTCCGGATTGGCGGTACCTGATTGGCCAACAACCTTCGGGCAAAACATGTTCCTCTATCCACTATCAGAGATGGTAGGCGGTATCCTATACGAACATAGCCATCGCCTCATGGGATCTCTCGTCGGAATGTTGACAATCGCTCTCTTCGTCTTGCTATTGGCAAGAGATTCCCGCAAATGGCTAAAGTGGCTCGGACTCGCAGCGTTGGTCGCTGTAATTGTGCAAGGGGTGCTCGGTGGACTTCGGGTTACGCAAATTAACCGCAACTTCGCCATCGTACACGCCTGTCTGGCGCAAGCGTTTTTCGCACTGATCTGCGGCATCGCGTGGTTCACTTCTCGCGATGGGTGGCAAGATATGTCTACAACGACAGGCGAGACAGCACGGAAGTTGCGCCGCTTAAGCCTAATTACGACGTGCCTCATCTATGTACAACTTATCTTTGGGGCGATTTTACGGCATACAGGGAGCAGACTCGACGCACACCTGCTTTTCGCTTTCTTAGTGGCACTGCATGTCTTTTTGCTGGCAAGACGTATATTGGCAGTGGACAGTGAAGCAGGCGGAATTGGACAATCAATGCCATTCTTATTGCTTGGACTGCTTGTTGTTCAGTTGATGCTCGGCACTGGAGCGTTTTTCGCGAAACTAACTGCATTCGGCGAGACGTTTGCAACCGCGCTCACGGTCACAATTACGACTGCACATGTCGCTGTTGGTGCCCTCATGTTAGTAAGCAGTTTTGTGCTGACCCTGAAGATTTACAGGTTTACTGATGTATCGGGAACTGTTGAAACGCAGGCAAGTGGCGCGTTGGCTACGGAATGAGATGGACATACTGAGTACATTTGTCGTCGTAGTGCGATTCATCGCACGTTCTGTAGGTGCATACAACGGGTAATAAATTACCCTACTACGAACTAATAGAACGATACCTAAAGTTAATAAAAAAATGGGTTCAACAACGGTAACGCTACCAGACAAGACAGATACAGCACATCCACCGTCGAGGTATTCGGTTTTCGTACGGCGCGCGACGGACTATGTCGAGCTCGTCAAGCCACGGCTGGTGGTGATGATCCTCATTACGACCGCCGCAGGCTTCTATCTCGGCGCACAGCAGACAATGGATTGGATGCTCTGTTTGCATACGTTGATCGGTGCGGGGCTGACTGCCGCCGGCGTATTAGGACTTAATCAATACCTGGAACGGGATGCCGATGCAAAGATGAAACGGACACAAGACAGACCACTGCCGGGGGGAAGAATGCGTCCAGTGGAGGCACTTGCCGTTGGTGCTGTTCTCACAGGGAGTGGAATGCTTTATCTGACGTTCATTGTCAATACTTTGAGCGGATTTGTTATTTCGTTGATAGTCGTGAGTTATCTATTTCTCTATACGCCGCTGAAGCGGAAGACTTCGTTGTGTACGCTTATAGGTGCCGTACCGGGCGCGCTTCCGCCTGTTGTCGGATGGGTCGCAGCGCGAGGGACGCTGACAGGTGAGGCATGGGTGCTATTTGCGATACTCTTTTTATGGCAGCTGCCCCATTCGCTCGCAATTGCTTACATCTATCGTGAAGACTACGCAAGAGCTGGATTCCGTCTCTTACCTGTCATTCATCCGGATGGCGCAAGCACATGCCGTCAAATTGTGGTAAATTGTGTTGCACTCTTCGGTATCGGCTTGTTACCGACATGGTACAACATTGCGGGTAGTGTCTATTTCTTCACGGCACTGCTGGCAGGCGGTACGTTCTTGGCGATTGGGATTTATTTGGCGCGCACACGCACCATAAAAGCCGCACGCTATCTGTTGTACGCTTCACTGCTCTATCTGCCGGTGGTATTTATTACGATGGCATTGGATAAAACTTAATATTGCGGGTGTTGCGTTATTAACTTAGGGGTAACTTATGTCTGGGCAGAAAATCAATCGGGCAAGTACAGATAAGAATATGGAACGAAAGGTTAAAAACCGAAAGGAAAAAGCGGCAGCTCGCGGAAAACATTATTACGCGAATGCACATAATTTTAATAAGCAAAATAACCCATTTCCTGCTGAATTTACGAACAAAATTATGTGCGGCGACTCACAAATTGTCCTAAAGCAGTTACCGGACAATTGTATAGACCTTATTCTTACGTCGCCTCCCTACAATTTCGGACTGGATTACGAGGATACAGAAGATACTTTTGCCTGGGACACTTACTTCAAGGTTTTGTTTGGGATCTTTGATGAATGCATCAGGGTTCTGAAATATGGCGGGCGCATCATCGTTAACGTTCAACCGCTATTTTCAGATTATATTCCAACGCATCACCTCATTTCTCAATACTTTATTCGCAAAAAACTCATCTGGAAGGGTGAGATCTTATGGGAAAAAAACCACTACAACTGTAAGTATACTGCTTGGGGAAGTTGGAAAAGTCCATCAAGCCCTTATCTGAAATATACGTGGGAATTTTTAGAAGTCTTTTGCAAAGGATCTCTAAAAAAATCAGGCGATCCAAAGAATGCCGATATTGATGCCGAATCATTCAAGGAATGGGTAACAGCAAAATGGACAATTGCTCCAGAACGGAATATGGGCAAATTTAAGCACCCTGCGATGTTTCCAGAAGAATTAGCAAATAGAGTACTGAAACTCTTCAGTTTCAAGGATGATGTCATTCTCGATCCTTTTGCAGGTGTTGGAACTACCTGTCTTTCTGCACATAAAAATCAACGGCGTTACTTCGGTATAGACATTTCACCTGAATATTGCCGAACTGCCGAGGATCGGTTGCGGCTTTTGTTTTAGTACAATGAGGATCCATTTTATAAGAGAGAACCGCTAGATGCCACTTCGTTATCCGGATTATGAGTCGATTGTAGATTTATATACGCAAAGCATTTACTTAATGTACGATATGACTCCAGGACAAATTCGTGGTGCAAAAGGCGCGCTTGTAGAGAATATCGTTGAAGCTATCGTTGCTCTGGCATGGTCCGAATTGGGTGGTAAGGCAAACCGATTTAATATTTGGAAACAAACAAGAGAAATCATGATTGAAGACGATTATGTTGAGAACCTCACCCCCCAAAGCGTCCGGAACCATGTTCAGAAGAATAGAGGAAGATATATTTGTAAGATAGAACTTGATAGATCAGTAGAGATAGACAATAATTTAATTTTAGGCATAGAATGCAAGTCATACATAGAAAACGCTATGCTAAAAAGAACTTTAAAAGATTTTGAATTAATAGCAAAACTTCTCTATCCAAAACTGATCTTTTGTGTATTTCAACTCGAAAATGGCTTAGGTGGAGATTACGGAGAAGTGAGTAAACTGCAACAATTCGGCAGTGAAACAACGCATACGCTCCTATCTCACACGCCAAATGTTTCTTTGGAGATTATAACACTGCTTGATGGTGACAGAAAATCAAACCGAGAAATACATAAACAAGAGTACTTTAAGGAACTACCTATTGTAAATGTTGAAACTTGTGTCCGGAAATTTCGAGACTTACTTGCGGATTTTATTTAATTGAGTATTCATAGAAGAATTGCGTAAGTCCTATTTAAGTTTTGCCGGTGGTGTTTATCACGATGGCGTTGGATAAGATTTAAAGGGTTAGCATCAGATGACGTTATTTCAAACTTTATTCTCATTCAGAGGTCGAATGAATCGGGCACAATTTTGGCAGATGCGCCTTTTTATTATCGTCACTACTGGGATCCTGGGGCTTATTGTTTTTGAAATCAGCAAATCAGGGATAGATGGTCCAATCAGATATGTGCTTGTTGTATTTGGTGTGCTTAGTTTATTTTTGGGGCTTATTTTTTGGTTTTGGTCCGGTTTGGCAGTAGATGCAAAACGTTGGCACGATAGGAACAAATCTGCTTGGTGGATACTGATTGAATTTATCCCGCTTATTGGGGCGATTTGGTCATTTATTGAATTGGGATTTCTCAAAGGAACGGATAGCCCGAATCGTTTTGGACCTGATCCATTGAAGGTGAACTTATGAACGTGCCAGAACATCGCAAGCGAAACCTCCGCCTTGGTCTTATCTTATCCGGGCTGTTTGTTGTTCTGTTTATCATCGCAACGCGGATAATGGTTACAGGGAGCAAAGTGCCTCCGGCTGTTGAAGGTGCGATGGAGAGTATTAAAGCACCGGTTTTGTGGTTCATCGGGCTGTTTCTTGTTATTGTGGCAATCGTTGAAGTTGGACTTCGGATCGTAAAAAGAAGAGTACGTGAAAATGGAAACCCAGAATAATATTGATGTTCGTGAACGTCCACCTTTGAGTAACGCACGATTGGCAATATTAGTCCTGCTCGGTGCGGAGACAATGCTGTTTTCGGGGCTTATCGGAGCATTTCTCGTGTTTCGCGTCGGGAACGTCACCTGGCCCCCGCCATCGCATATCGGGATTGAACTCCCACGCGTCGTAACCGGCATCAATACGGCTTTACTTCTCATCAGCGGTTACACGATGTTTCAAGGGTGGCGCGCCATCCAGAAAGACAACGTGCAGCAGCTCCGGAATTGGCTCTTGATTACAGGCGCGCTTGGGTTACTTTTCCTCGGTATACAGGGAAGCGAATGGGTGCAGCTCATTCGTAACGGACTGACACTCCAGTCGGGGGTCTATGGCGGCATTTTTTATGTGCTGATCGGTTGCCACGCTGTTCACGTGATGAGTGCTGTGATATGGTTGTTCATCGTCCTCGGTATGGCGATGGCTGGACGGTTCTCGGCGGAACGTTACACAAGCGTTGATACCTGTACCATCTATTGGATTTTTGTTGTCGCACTCTGGCCAATTCTTTATGTATTGGTGTATCTTTCGTAGGCCTCGTGAAAGGAGTATCAGAATGTCCAGACTTTTTTTAGGGGTTACCCTCTTGATAGTTGCCGTGCTGATCGTGCCGACATATCTTGAGGCGTGTCCCGCCTGCAAGACACTTGACGATCCTATCGGTAAAGGCTTTAATTTTAGTATCCTCTTTATGATGGCAATGCCATTTGTGGTTTTCACAGTCATCAGTGGCACAGTTTTCTGGCATTACCGGCGCGCAAGTAAGGAACCGATGGATTAAGAAATCATCTATTAACGGATAACGGATAACGAATAGAACTTACGCACTTCATCGGTAGGTGCGGTTTCAAACTGTACCTACGCTTAGACGGAAAGGAGTTTGAATATAGTGGAACACGCTACGACTTTAGACCACACTGAAGACGTATATGAACCTTCGCTTACCCCGGATAGCCTCGGCAAGCTCGGCATGTGGGTTTTCCTCGTTGGGGACACCATGTCTTTTGGCGCGTTGCTGGCGGCTTATGCGGCTGTTCGAGCGGGCGCGGGCGCAATCGGTTGGGTACCACCAGACGAAATCCTCGATATTAACCTAACCGCTTTTATGACATTCTTGCTAATATGCAGTAGTGTCACCATGGTGAAAGCACTCGAATCCATCCAGAACGGTAATGCTTCGCGCATGTGCCTGTTCCTTGGACTCACAATCGCTGGCGGTGTTATTTTCTTAGGGTTACAGGTTTATGAATGGTATCACCTGATTACCCACGGACTGACGCTTACCGGTATCCCTGATCATGGGTTGTCGGGGGCAGCGATTAGCGGATCAAACCTCTTCGGCCCCACTTTCTACGCCATCACAGGTTTCCACGGATTGCACGTGACGGGTGGTGTTATTTATCTCGTTGTTATCTTGGTCCACGGCTTGCGCGGGAGATATACTGCCGAGTTTAACCATGAAGTAGAAATCGTCGGGCTCTATTGGCACTTCGTTGATCTTATCTGGATTATGGTCTTCACCTTCATCTACCTACTATAGGAGTAATGAAATGGCAGAAAATGGACACAAAGAACACCCGAAATATATGAATATCTTCTGGTGGCTGCTTGGGCTCACTATTGTTGAAGTCGCTGTTGCGATTCCTGAGTATTCTATTGTACTAAAAGCGATCCTGCTCATCGGGTTGGCATGTTCTAAAGCCGCGCTTGTCGCTATCTATTTCATGCACCTGAAATTTGAAAGGAAGACATTGGCGGCTATCGTGATAACGCCGTTTATCATCTGCGTTTTTCTCGTCATTATGCTGATGCCGGACCTTACGTTAGACACCCGGATTGAAGGCATCGAAAAACCGGCAGAAGTTGTGGATACATCGTCCCATTAATTTTTTAAGCGATTGACTCTGGGCACCGCTCTACTTCGTTTCGCGGTGGTTTCTGGGTGAGTTTTCCGGTTTTTTTTAAGAATGCTTTCGTTAAATTTGCGAACGGCAAGTGGCATGTCGGGTTTCGCTGTGCGCTACCCGACCTACGATGTATAGGGGTGGTGTATCCTCTCATCACCTATCCGAAAACCCTCTTCTGGTTAATGCCAACTGGCTCGGGGGTATGAGAGCAGATAATGGGTAAAAATAAGATGTCGGCATCCGCTAATACCAACAACCAAAAGCAAAGGATTGACAAAAGCACCCTCATCTGGGTCGGCCTGGGTGTCATCATTATCGCCATCGCAGGAATTAACTTGTGGTCGGCATTTGATATGAAGCCAGAGGTATCGCCTAAGACGGTTGCAGCCGCGGTGCCGGACTTTAATCTGATGAACCAACAAGGACAGCCGGTGCAGTTGTCCGATATGGCAGGCAAGATTTGGATCGCGGATTTCATCTTTACCCATTGCCCAACGATTTGTCCAGCGATGACGCAGGAGATGGCACGCTTGCAATCCGAATTTGTTGCGGATCCGGTCTATTTCGTCTCGTTCTCCGTGGACCCAGAACGGGATACGACAGAGGTTCTCACGCGTTACGCAACGGCTTACGGTGCAGACGATAGACGCTGGCACTTTCTGACCGGCGCCAAGACACATATTGACCAGTTAGCCGAACAAGGGTTCAGTTTAGCCGCGGGACACAACGGGAGCGAGATACTCCATAGCCCGCGGTTCGTTCTCGTTAAAGCGGATGGGACCATCCACGACTCCTACAATAGTCGAAGTAAGCCCGCGCTGCTGCGCTTACGGCAGGATGTCAAGACACTTCTGAAGAAATGAGAGACTTTGATCTGAATCTCTTAATCTCTCTTGCGGCTTTTGGCGTTCACTTCACTTTCGGATTTTTCCGTGGACGGTTTAAGCGATTCAGCCGTCCGTGGAGCAGATGTCTCTATATTCCGATCACAATGAACATCGTTGTTCGCCACTTTATCCTTGATTGGGACTGGCAAACCGCGATGGTCTACTTATGGCCAGCAACGCTCATCGCCCATGTCTTCGGCGGTTTTCTGGGGGCGCGTTACAAACCTGATTCGGAATTGTAGCACAAACCTTTAGTTTGTACAACGCCAGGCGGAAAAGCGGCTGCTTTAAGTATCTGTCAAACTCACGTTTAGAGACATAACACCCCTACGGGGTGCGGCACTTGAATAGACCGGTTGCTATAGACATAGCACCCCTACGGGGTGAGGAAAGCATCCGAAAAACGGTGCGACACTTTCTAAAATCCGTTGGGAGCAACTTGGGTTACTATAAACCATGAATGGAAAAACAGGTGATACCAATAACAAAGACGATTTCGAAAAAATGTTAGCCCTAGCGGGATTTAGTGCAGAGAGAATGGAACAAAGGCGAACTGTTGAATTTAGAATTTTTATCTCTTATATGACGCTCCTTGTTCTCGCGTTGTACCAACTTCTCAAACAAAATCCGATACGCTGGGAATCATTGATCTTTGAACTTTTCAAACAAAATCCGAGTCCACTATCCATTTACGAAGTTATAGCACTATATGTAATTGCGCTGGTTGTACATGTTGTATATATTATGTGGCAAGTAGGCGTTGGTAGAGCGATGAAAAATGACGCAATTCGCAGAAATTTTTATCTTAGAAAAGCTGAAAGT